>NZ_JAGTUI010000002.1:0-12109 GCF_018224585.1 Neisseria sp. Marseille-Q1983 | reverse complement strand
AACTCGCGACCTCAACCTTGGCAAGGTTGCGCTCTACCAACTGAGCTATTCCCGCCCGATTTCATTCTCCGACATCGAAGAAGACGCAATTATTATGGATTATGTTTTTACCGTCAAGCTATTTTTATGTTTTTTTCAGGCGATTTCTTTCCACGCCATTTTCAGGTAATACAGCATCGACCAAACCGTCAGCAAAGATGCGATAAACATCAATATGTTGCCGATAAGTGCGAGATTAAATCCGTGAAAATCGGGAATGTTCAGCAGCAAAAAGAAAATCGCCAGCATTTGCGCGGCGGTTTTAAACTTGCCGACGGTGGCGACGGCAACGCTGTTCCTTTTGCCCATTTGCGCCATCCATTCGCGCAATGCGGAAATGGTAATTTCCCTGCCGATGATAATCATCGCAAACAAAACATATGTCCGGTCGAGTTTGACCAGCAGCAGCAAAGAGACGGCGACCATCAGCTTGTCGGCAACGGGGTCGAGGAATGCGCCGAAATCCGAGGTCTGTTTCCACAACCTTGCCAAGAATCCGTCAAACCAGTCGGTCAATGCGGCAACGGCAAAAACGACGGCGGCGGCGAGATTAATCGTTTCCTCCGCGAACCACGGGAAAGGCAGGTAAAAAAGGGCTGTCAGGACAGGGATGAGCAAGACCCTCAACCAAGTGAGGAAAATGGGGATGTTCCAAGGCATCTGTTTTCTCTGTGCAGACTGTAAAGTTGTGATTATAACGGTTATCCTCATAACCCAAAACGTAAAATTACCGCATAGGCATTCCCCCTTCCCGCCAATCTGTTTTCACTTTCTTTTCAAACGCAGGAAAATGGCGGCCAATAAAAGCAAAATACCCGGTTTCAGGCTGAAAATGGCAGGTTGTGCCAACACTTCGATAAGGCGGTCTTCCGGAAAGGAAAAATCCTTATTGGTGTGGATGCCGCCACTGTTGCGGTATTCCAACAGAACGCCGTTTAAAAAACCTTTGCCGACGGTTTCGCTTAAAACGGTTCTAACCTGCTCCGCCCTGATGGCTCTGCCGATATTGCCGCCTGTGCACAAATCGTCGAACCCGTAGCAGGAAAGCCGGTACTGCCGCCCGTCCGCCTCCAGTTTGATTGCCCGTCCGCTGCGGTTGGGTGCGGTAACGGTCAAATCCGCATATTCGAATATTGTTTCTTGTTCGTGAAATGCCGTCCGGTAAGGTGCAATAAAAACGGCAGACAACAGCAGGCAGCTTATGGCGGCAAACAATGCCAAGCGGTGATATTTCATACTTGTTCCCTGTTTCTCAAATGCCGTCTGAAAAAACGGCTGCATATGTTGTCTGCAAAATATCGGGAAGCATATCAGACAAAATGCCGTCTGAAATATTTTCAGACGGCATTTCAATCCGAAACGGATTATTTTTGCGTTTCAACCGCTTCCAATGCACGCAGGGCGTAAGTGTAAGCGGCACCGGCATTCAGGGCGATGGCGGTTGCCAATGCGCCGGCGATTTCGCTGTCGGTCGCACCGGCTTTGGCGGCGGCGGCGGCGTGAACACTGATGCAGCTCTCACAACGTGTGGTAATGGCAACGGCGATGGCAATCAGTTCGCGCGTTTTGGCATCGAGAGCTTCGGCAGCGGCGGCCTGTTCCAGTGCGCCGTATGCCTGCAGCATTTTAGGATGCGCCTTACCCAGCTCGCCAAATGATTTTTTAACCAATGCGGTATGTTCTTTCCAATCTTTAAACATTTTCTTTTCCTTTCTCTTGCGTTTAACCCTGATACGCGCTTGCGTATCTGTTTTCGATGTGCGTATTATTGCAATTATTCAGTTGTGTTTCTCGTTTAATCATCTCATTTTATGGTTCAAAAAGATTTATGGACATTCTCGACAAACTGGTCGATCTCGCCCAATTAACGGGTAGTGTGGATGTACAGTGCCTTTTGGGCGGACAATGGTCGGTACGGCATGAAACCTTGCAACGCGAAGGGCTGGTGCACATTGTTACATCAGGCAGCGGCTATCTCTGCATCGACGGTGAAACTTCCCCGCGTCCGGTCAGTACGGGGGATATTATATTTTTCCCGCGCGGCTTGGGACACCTGTTGAGCCACGATGGAAAATACGGAGAAAGTTTACAACCGGATATACGACAAAACGGCGCATTCACGGTCAAACAATGCGGCAACGGACTGGATATGAGCCTGTTTTGCGCCCGTTTCCGCTACGACACCCACGCCGATTTGATGAACGGGCTGCCGGAAACCGTTTTTCTGAACATTGCCCATCCGAGTTTGCAGTATGTGGTTTCAATGCTGCAACTGGAAAGCGAAAAACCTTTAGCGGGGACGGCTTCCGTGGTCAACGCATTATCGTCCGTCCTGCTGGTGCTTATCCTGCGCGCCTATCTCGAACAGGATAAGGATGTCGAACTCTCGGGCGTGTTGAAAGGTTGGCAGGACAAACGTTTGGGACATTTGATCCAAAAGGTGATAGACAAACCGGAAGACGAATGGAATATTGACAAAATGGTTGCCGCCGCCAATATGTCGCGCGCTCAGCTGATGCGCCGTTTCAAAAGCCGGGTCGGACTCAGCCCGCACGCCTTTGTGAACCATATCCGCCTGCAAAAAGGCGCGTTGCTGCTGAAAAAAACCCCGGATTCGGTTTTGTCGGTCGCGCTGTCGGTAGGCTTTCAGTCGGAAACGCATTTCGGCAAGGCGTTCAAACGGCAATATCACGTTTCGCCGGGGCAATACCGGAAAGAAGGCGGGCAAAAATAAATCGGGGCTTCAAACGCAAATGCCGTCTGAAAAGGCTTTCAGACGGCATTTGCGTACCGCGTCATTTCAAGGGCTGCATCTTCATCACTTCCATCAAAAAGTTGGTAAATGCGGGATTATCGGGTTTAACATCCATATTTTTCCAACGCTGCTGCCAGCCGCGCAAGGCATTCTCGATATACAGCTTGGACTGTTCCGTATTGATTGCGCCGCGCTGGCTGTCCACCGCCGAACGCAGGTAGATTTCATACATACTGTCATCGACGGCATTGCGCCCGACCAGGCGTTTTCTGAAGTTGTTCAGATATTGCGCCGCCTGAACCTTGGTCATTTTACCGATGTCCACCTGATAGCTCAGGCGCGTCGCCTCGTCGCGGATTTTGGAAACGTCCGTCCAATGCGAAGGGGCGAGGCGGAAACCTTTTACAGACGCTTCCGCCGGAACGGTATTAATCGGTCTGACAGGGATTTCGGTCAGGGTGGGCACATAAACAGTTCCGCAGCCGGACAAGGCGGCCGCGATGGGGATGAGGGCAAGATATTTTTTCATACCCGCCATTATAAGCAGGTTTACCCTGAAAAAACAAATTGTTCCTAAAAAACGCGGGTTCGGCGGGATTGCGCGCGCCCGAATCCGCCGCCGCAAACCCTGCCGCAAGGTTTACAATTTGACCTTTTTATCGCGACAAATATTATATGGATACCGCAAAAAAAGACGTTTTGGGTTCCGGCTGGATGCTGGTGGCGGCGGTCTGCTTCACCATTATGAACGTATTGATTAAAGAGGCATCAGCAAAATTTGCCCTCGGCAGCGGCGAATTGGTCTTTTGGCGTATGCTGTTTTCAACCGTTGCGCTCGGGGCTGCCGCCGTATTGCGTCGGGACACCTTCCGCACGCCCCATTGGAAAAACCACTTAAACCGCAGTATGGTCGGGACGGGGGCGATGCTGCTGCTGTTCTACGCGGTAACGCATCTGCCTTTGGCAACCGGCGTAACCCTAAGCTACACCTCGTCGATTTTTTTGGCGGTATTTTCCTTCCTGATTTTGAAAGAACGGATTTCCGTTTACACGCAGGCGGTGCTGCTCCTTGGTTTTGCCGGCGTGGTATTGCTGCTCAACCCCTCGTTCCGCAGTGGTCAGGAAACGGCGGCACTCGCCGGTCTTGCCGGCGGCGCGATGTCCGGCTGGGCGTATTTGAAAGTGCGCGAACTGTCTTTGGCGGGCGAACCCGGCTGGCGCGTCGTGTTTTACCTTTCCGCGACAGGTGTGGCGATGTCGTCGGTTTGGGCGACGCTGACCGGCTGGCACACCCTGTCCTTTCCATCGGCAGTTTATCTGTCGGGCATCGGCGTGTCCGCGCTGATTGCCCAACTGTCGATGACGCGCGCCTACAAAGTCGGCGACAAATTCACGGTTGCCTCGCTTTCCTATATGACCGTCGTTTTTTCCGCGCTTTCGGCGGCGTTCTTTTTGGGCGAACAGCTTTTTTGGCAGGAAATACTCGGTATGTGCATCATCATCCTCAGCGGCATTTTGAGCAGCATCCGCCCCATTGCCTTCAAACAGCGGCTGCAATCCCTCTTCCTCCGAAAATAAAAAATGCCGTCCGAACATCCTTCAGACGGCATATCGGGCTTTATTTCCCCGCCTTCACATCCTGCCACTGGCGCACCATAAACTTCAATGCCGCCGGCCGGATGGGAACCATAATAAAGCTGTTTTTCAAATCTTCCCCGCTTGGGAAAATCGTATTGTCGTTTTTAAATTCGTCCTCCATCAAATCGCGCGCCGGCTTGCTCGAAGGCGCGTAGGTAACGAAATTACCGTTTTTCGCCGACACTTCCGGGTCGAGGAAGTCGTTGATGTATTTGTGCGCGTTGGCGACGTTTTTCGCATCTTTCGGAATCACGAAAGAATCCACCCAAATCCCCACGCCCTCTTTGGGCATCATCACGCGGATTTTTTCCTTGCCGCCCGCTTCTTCTGCACGCCGTCTGGCGATGTTCAAATCGCCGCCGAAACCGATTGTTACGCAGGTATCGCCGCGCGCCAAATCATCGATAAAGCCGGACGAAGTAAAGCGTTTGATATTGGGGCGGTTTTTCTTGAGCAGGGCGGTTGCCTCCCTGATGTCTTCCGTATTGCTGCTGTTCGGGTTTTTACCCAAATAGTTCAACACCATAGGATAGATTTCCGCCGCGCTGTCCAAATAGCTGATGCCGCATTGCTTGAGTTTGGACGTGTATTCGGGGTCGAACACCAAATCCCACTGGTTGTCCGGCAGCTTGTCCGTACCCAAAGCCTTTTTCACGCGTTCGGTATTGATGGCGAAGGTATTTGTCCCCCAATAAAACGGCACGGCGTATTCGTGGCCGGGATCGACCCCGTCCATCAGCCTCATCATTTCGGGGTTGAGATGTTTATAATTGGGAATCAGCGATTTATCGATTTTCTGATAAGCACCTGCCTTAATCTGCCTGCCCACAAACGCATTGGACGGCGCGACAATGTCGTAACCGGATTTTCCGGTCAGCACCTTGCTTTCCAGCGTTTCATCGCTGTCGTACACATCATAAGTAACCTTGATGCCGTTTTTCTTTTCAAAATCGGCAACGGTTTCCGGATCGACGTATTCCGACCAGTTGTAAATTTTCAATACGTTTCGGTTTTCCGCCGGTGCCGGGGCTTCGGCAGACGGTTTGTCCGAACCGCCGCACGCTGCAAGCAGCAAAGCAGTCAGGACGGCCAGGGGCAGATGTTTGGTCATTATCATTCCTTGCATATCAGGTTGGAGAAAGCGGCCATTATAGCCGATATTGGGAACAGGGCTTCAGACGGCATTCAAAATCCCGCAATGCCGTCTGAAAGCCGCCGTTTCCATAGCTAGAAACAGGGATTTGCGGTAAGATACCGCCGTTCGTTTTCCCTACTTTTACCATGACAAGACATTTGAGAGACATTGAAAAAATTATGAAAACCTCCGAACTGCGCCAAAAATTCCTAAAATTTTTTGAAACCAAAGGCCACACCGTCGTCCGCTCCTCCAGCCTCGTGCCGCACGACGACCCGACCCTGCTGTTTACCAACGCGGGCATGAACCAGTTTAAAGACGTATTTTTAGGTTTCGACAAACGCCCGTACAGCCGCGCCACCACCGCGCAAAAATGCGTACGCGCCGGCGGCAAGCACAACGACTTGGAAAACGTCGGCTACACCGCCCGCCACCACACCTTCTTTGAAATGATGGGCAACTTCTCCTTCGGCGACTACTTCAAACGCGACGCGATTCATTTTGCTTGGGAGTTTCTCACTTCCCCCGAATGGCTCAACATCCCCAAAGACAAACTCTTGGCGACCGTGTATGCCGAAGACGACGAAGCCTACAACATCTGGCTGAACGAAATCGGTATGCCGTCTGAACGCATCGTCCGCATCGGCGACAACAAAGGCGCGAAATACGCGTCCGACAACTTCTGGCAAATGGGCGACACCGGCCCTTGCGGCCCCTGCTCCGAAATTTTCTACGACCACGGCGAAGAAATTTGGGGCGGCATTCCCGGTAGCCCCGAAGAAGACGGCGACCGCTGGATCGAAATTTGGAACTGCGTATTTATGCAGTTCAACCGCGACGAACAAGGCAATATGAACCCGCTGCCCAAGCCGTCCGTTGATACCGGCATGGGTTTGGAACGTATGGCGGCCGTCATGCAGCACGTCCACAGCAACTACGAAATCGACTTGTTCCAAGACCTGCTCAAAGCCGTCGCCCGCGAAACCGGCGCGCCGTTCAGCATGGAAGAACCAAGCCTGAAAGTCATCGCCGACCACATCCGCTCCTGCTCCTTCCTGATTGCAGACGGCGTGTTGCCTTCCAACGAAGGACGCGGCTACGTATTGCGCCGCATTATCCGCCGCGCCGTGCGCCACGGTTACAAACTGGGTCAAAGCAAACCGTTCTTCCACAAACTCGTTGCCGATTTGGTTAAAGAGATGGGCGATGCCTACCCTGAATTGAAAGAAAAACAAGTTCAAATCGAAGAAGCGTTGAAAAACGAAGAAAGTCGTTTTGGTCAAACTTTGGAAACTGGTATGACTTTGCTGGAAAACGCATTAGCTTATGAACGAATCTGGAGTCTTTTGCCACAGTGTGATTATGATACTGATGATTTTGACACTGATGAGATTAAGCAGAAAAGTATCGTATTTAATTTGTCAAATGATTCATTTCGAGCTTATGCATGTAGATTTAAAAATAAGGATGATGGTAAAAAACTTATTGGCATCTTTAAATCAAAAAATCTCGAAGGTGGATTGGAAGAAGGTGGATTCGAATCTACTGAGCTTATAAACATGAGTCTCGATAGCTTCATGAATCGTGATAACTTTGAATACACAACTACTATTCAAAACTTTTTTCAGAAGAATAAAGAACTTCCAAACTTAATTCTCGACGGCGAAATCATCTTCAAACTCTACGATACCTACGGTTTCCCATACGATTTGACTGCCGACATCTGCCGCGAACGAAATATCGAACTGGACGAAGCAGGCTTCGAGCGCGAGATGGAAGCCCAACGCGCACGCGCACGCGCCGCCCAAAGCTTTAAAGCCAACGCCCAACTGCCTTACGACGGTCAAGACACCGAGTTTAAAGGTTATAGCGAACGCCAAACCGAATCCAAAGTCCTCGCCCTCTACAAAGACGGCGAGCAAGTCAACGAATTGAACGAAGGCGACAGCGGCGCAGTCGTCATCGACTTTACCCCGTTCTATGCAGAATCCGGCGGCCAAGTCGGCGACGTAGGCTATATCTTCTCAGGCGAAAACCGCTTTGAAGTACGCGATACCCAAAAAATCAAAGCGGCCGTATTCGGTCAATTCGGCGTACAAACTTCAGGCCGTCTGAAAGTCGGCGACAGCGTTACCGCCAAAGTGGATGACGAAATCCGCAATGCCAATATGCGCAACCACAGCGCGACCCACCTGATGCACAAAGCCCTGCGCGACGTATTGGGCGGACACGTCGAACAAAAAGGCTCTTTGGTTACCGCCGAATCCACCCGTTTCGACATTTCCCATCCTCAAGCGGTAACTGCCGAAGAAATCGCCGAAGTCGAACGCCGCGTCAACGAAGCCATCTTAGCCAACGTTGCCGTCAACGCAGCCATTATGAGCATGGAAGATGCCCAAAAAACCGGCGCCATGATGCTCTTCGGCGAAAAATACGGCGACGAAGTGCGCGTACTGCAAATGGGCGGTTTCTCTACCGAATTGTGCGGCGGCACGCACGTTTCACGCACCGGCGACATCGGCCTCTTCAAAATCATCAGCGAAGGCGGTATTGCCGCAGGCGTACGCCGTATCGAAGCCATCACCGGCCTGAACGCACTCAAATGGGCGCAAGAGCAAGAACGCTTGGTGAAAGACATCATTGCCGAAACCAAAGCCCAAACCGAAAAAGACGTACTGGCGAAAATCCAAGCAGGCACGGCACACGCCAAAACATTGGAAAAAGAATTGGCTCGCGCCAAAGCCGAACTCGCCGTCCACGCGGGCGCAAAACTCTTGGACGATGCAAAAGACCTGGGCTCAGCCAAACTCGTTGCCGCCCAAATCGAAGCCGACTCAGCCGCCCTGCGCGAAATCGTAACCGACCTGACCGGAAAATCCGACAACGCCGTGATTCTTTTAGCGGCAGTCAACGACGGCAAAGTCTCCCTGTGCGCAGGCGTATCCAAAGCCCTGACCGGAAAAGTGAAAGCAGGCGATCTGGTTAAATTTGCAGCCGAACAAGTCGGCGGCAAAGGCGGCGGTCGTCCCGACTTGGCGCAAGCCGGCGGTACGGATGCCGGCAAATTGCCCGAAATGCTGGCAAGCGCGGAAGAATGGGTAAAAGCCAAACTCGCGTAATCCCTCTGCCGCAAGCAAAATGCCGTCTGAACGCCCGAGCCTTCAGACGGCATTTTTTCCGCACGCAGTTGCTACGGTTACAAAAATCCCGTCATTCCCGCGTAGGCGGGAATCTAGGGCGTTCGGTTCGGTTATGTTGGAATTTCGGGAAACTGATGAATCGTCATTCCCGCGCAGGCGGGAATCTAGACCTGTCGGTGCGGAAACTTATCGGATAAAACGGTTTCCCCAACCCTGCATCCTAGATTCCCACTTTCGCACAAATAACAGCGCAAATAGGGCAAAGATAAGGATATAGGGGTTTTTTCTTTGAATTTACTATACAATTTACCCGTCCCCGTTATAGAAACCCAAGCCGATGAAAACCCTGCTCCAACTCCAAACCGCCGCACAAAACTTCGCCGCCTACTACAAAGACCAAACCGACGAACGCCGCGAGAAAGACACCTTCTGGAACGAATTTTTCGCCATTTTCGGCATCGACCGCAAAAACGTCGCCCACTTCGAATACCCCGTCAAAGACCCTGCCGACAACACCCAATTCGTCGATATATTTTGGGAGGGCATCTTCCTTGCCGAACACAAATCCGCCAACAAAAACCTGACCAAGGCCAAAGAGCAGGCGGAGCGTTATTTGCAGGAAATCGGGCGCACCAAGCCCTCCGCGCTGCCCGAATATTACGCCGTCAGCGATTTTGCCCATTTCCACCTTTACCGCCGCGTACCTGAAGAAGGCGCGGAAAACCAATGGCAGTTCCCTTTGGAAGAACTACCCGAATACATCACGCGCGGCGTTTTCGACTTCATGTTCGGCATCGAAGCCAAAGTCCGCCAAATTCAAGAAGAAGCCAATATTCAGGCGGCGGCAGCCATCGGCAGGCTGCACGACACGCTCAAAGAAGAAGGCATTTACGAAGAACACGAGCTGCGCCTCTTCATCACGCGCCTGCTTTTTCTCTTTTTTGCCGACGACAGCGCCGTTTTCCAGCGCAACTATCTCTTTCAAGACTTTTTAGAAAGCTGCAAAGAAGCCGACACGCTCGGCGACAAGCTCAACCAACTCTTTGAATTTCTCAACACACCCGACCAAAAGCGCAGCAAGACCCAAAGCGAAAAATTTAAAGGTTTTGAATACGTCAACGGCGGCCTGTTTAAAGAACGCCTGCGCACCTTCGACTTCACCGCCAAGCAGCACCGCGCCTTAATCGACTGCGGCAATTTCGACTGGCGCAACATCAGTCCAGAAATCTTCGGCACGCTCTTCCAATCCGTCATGGACGCGCAAGAGCGGCGCGAAGCGGGCGCACACTACACCGAAGCCGCCAACATCGACAAAGTCATCAACGGCCTTTTTTTAGAAAACCTGCGCGCCGAATTTGAAGCCGTCAAAGCCCTCAAACGCGACAAAGCCAAAAAGCTCGCCGCCTTCTACCAAAAAATCCAAAACCTGAAATTCCTCGACCCGGCCTGCGGCTGCGGCAACTTCCTTATCGTCGCCTACGACCGTATCCGCGCCCTTGAAGACGACATCATCGCCGAAGCCCTCAAAGACAAAGCAGGCGGCCTGTTCGACAGCCCGTCCGTCCAATGCCGTCTGAAACAGTTTCACGGCATCGAAATAGACGAATTTGCCGTCCTCATCGCCCGCACCGCCATGTGGCTCAAAAACCACCAATGCAACATCCGCACGCAAATCCGCTTCGACGGCGAAGTCGCCTGCCATACGCTGCCGCTCGAAGACGCCGCCGAAATCATCCACGCCAACAGCCTCCGCACACCTTGGCAGGCGGCGGACTACATCTTCGGCAATCCGCCCTTTATCGGCTCGACCTACCAAACCAAAGAGCAGAAAAACGACCTCGAAAGCATCTGCGGCCATATCAAAGGCTACGGCCTGTTGGATTACGTCTGCAACTGGTATGTCAAAGCCGCCGGCATCATGGCGCAGCATCCCCAAGTTCAGACGGCATTTGTTTCCACCAATTCCATCTGCCAAGGCCAGCAGGTCGAAATCCTTTGGGGCAGCCTTTTGAAGCAAGGCATCGAAATCCACTTTGCCCACCGCACCTTCCAATGGACGAGCCAAGCCGCAGGCAAAGCCGCCGTCCACTGCATCATCGTCGGCTTCCGCCAAAAGCCGCAAATGCCGTCTGAAAAAACCCTCTACGACTATCCCGACATCAAAGGCGAACCCGTAAAACACACTGCGGCCAACATCAATCCGTATCTGATTGACGCGCCCGATTTGATTATTACCAAGCGCAGAAGCCAAATCAGCGGGGAAAATGAAATGTGCAAAGGCAACCAGCCGACCGACGGCGGCAACCTTATCCTTTCAACCGATGAAAAAGAAGCCCTGATTGCCGCCGAACCCTTGGCGGAACAATACATCCGCCCCTTTATCGGCGCAGAGGAATTTATCAACGGCAAAACCCGTTGGTGCCTGTGGTTTCATGGCGTACCCGACGTCAAACGCAACCACGACCTGAAACAGATGCCCCAAGTCCAAGCCCGTATTCAGGCGGTCAAAGCCATGCGCGGAGCCAGCAGCAAAGCCTCCACGCAGAAAAAAGCGGCTACCCCGTGGCTCTTCGACGAAATCCGCCAGCCTTCAGACGGCAATTATCTTGCTATTCCCGAAGTATCATCAGAAACACGTCGTTTTATTCCTATTGGTTTCTTATCTTCTGAAAATATTGCCAGCAACAAACTTTATATGCTCGCAAGCAATACGCCGCTTTATCATTTTGGTATCCTCAACTCCACTATGCACAATGCCTTTATGCGTACCGTTTCAGGTCGTCTAGAAAGCCGCTATCAATACTCCGGTGGCATTGTGTACAACAACTTCCCCTTCCCCGAAAGCTGCCGGATGCCGTCTGAAAACGACCGCCCCGACCCGCTCCGCGCCGCCGTCGAAACCGCCGCCCAAGCCGTCCTCGACGCGCGCGGACAATACCGCCGGGAAGCGAGGGAAGCCGGTTTGCTCGAGCCGACCCTCGCCGAACTCTATGCGCCCGACGCAGGCTATACCGCTCTCGACAAAGCCCATGCCGCCCTCGACAAAGCCGTCGATAAAGCCTACGGCTACAAAACAGGCAAAAACACCGACGACGAAGCCGAACGCGTCGCCTTCCTGTTCGAGCTGTACCGCAAGGCGACGGCAGTTGCATAGTTGCGTAGGGTGGGCTTCAGCCCACCGTTTCTTCATTTTTGCTTGTCAATTGGTGGGCTGAAGCCCACCCTACGGTTAATACGGTTACTGATTCGTTTCCCCCTGCATCCGAATCACGCTGCACCGCAAAAAACGCGCGCCCGATGCGGCGTAGGGTTTCGGTTATGTTGGAATTTCGGGAAACTGATGAATCGAGACCTTTGCAAAATTCCCCAAAATCCCCTAAATTCCCACCAAGACATTTAGGG
>NZ_JAGTUI010000029.1:0-28071 GCF_018224585.1 Neisseria sp. Marseille-Q1983 | reverse complement strand
AGCTTAAAATCCTACGGGATTGGTGTGGAATTTAGGGCTAATCTAGTACAGCCCCAAATTCTAAGGCAAGCGGTAAAGATGCGGTTGCCATCGGTCATCAGGCAACAGCAGGCAAACACTCCGGATTCGGTGTGTCGATCGGTACGCATTCGTACATCGGTGAACAAAATACGAAACCGACACCGGAACGCTCAGGCTCATCCACACCGGAAGTTTTTGTAACCAGCGTGGTAAAAGAAATCGCGAAAAACCGGGCCAATGAAGGCAAATATTTCTGGTCGATCGTTGTCGGTACGGACTCCCGTTCCTATGGCTATCAAAAACACTGGGATTGGTGCTGGGGCTGGAGCCTATGCGGCCAACGGCGTTGCCATCGGTTTATCCGCCCGTATAAAGGAGATTTTGCTAGCGCAATCGGTTACAGATTACGTGCAAGCGGCAAACACGCCAGTGCTTTCGGCACAGGCAGCACCGCTACCGCAGAAGGCGGCTTGGCATTGGGTAACTTTGCCGTTGTGACAGAAAAAGGCGGCGTAGTGTTAGGTTCACATTCCAAAACCTCGGTTGCCGGTAATGTTTGGGGATACAATCTGCTGAAAAGTGCGGCTCAAACCCAAGACGATTTGATCGGCGGCAATAACGTTACTGCCTATGATACTGCCGTTCAAGAATTGGCAACGTTGAAATCCGGCGGCAGCGAAGTGGTAACGGAAAACAACTTTAAAACCATCTTCAACAAGTTTTATGAGTTTAAAGACGGCTTGAAAACCGAAGCCGATACAACGGATACCGACAAAACCATCGTTACCCTCGGTAAAGACGGCCTGAAAAATAATCCTGATTTTAAAGGGGATAAGGGCGATGAAGGCGGCGCGTGTGCAGATGGCAAGTCGGCGTTCGAAATTTGGAGAGAACTGCCGGGCAATACCGGCAAAACCGAAGCCGATTTTGCTGCTGCATTGAAGGGTGAAAAAGGTGATAAGGGCGATAAAGATGAAGCTGGTCAGGACGGTTCACCCGGAAAATCGGTTAAAGTGGCTTCAGACGGCAGTGGTAACATCCGCGTCGAAGAGAAGGCAGATCATATCGAAATTTCGCTGAATCCGAAACTTGGCAATCTTGATAGGGTGGAATCCAAAGAGTTTGTTGCCGGCGATGTTTCTGTCAATCTTTCCGGTGTGGTTATCGGCGGGGAGACAGCTGGGTCAGCCGTCCGGGTGCGGGTGGCTTGGGTGTCGGCGCGGGCTATTATGGCGGACGGTCTGCCATTTCGATCGGCGGTTCCCAAATGAGCGACAACGGACGCTGGATTTTCAAAGGTTCGGCTTCTGCAAATACCCAATGCAGATTCGGTGTCGGTGCGGGTCTGCCGTATCGGTGGCAGCTTGAAAGGGAAATGCCGTCTGAAGAAGTTTCAGACGGCATTTTTTTGCGGCTTGTCGGACAATCAATCTATTCTGCTAAACCTGCCGTTGCGGAAATCGGCGAAAGCCTGACGGATTTCTTCGGCAGTATTCATCACGAAAGGGCCGTATCCTGCCATCGATCCGTCAATCGGTACGCCGGAGGGCGGCAGGAGGCCGGCTGCTTCATTGCCGACGCGGATACGCACTTCACCGCCGATGCGCCCAAATCCGACCGGCTCTCTTGAATTTGCCCGTTCCTTGCCGTTGAAAACCGGTTTGCCGCGCAGAACAACGGTGGACGGGTTGTGCGTTTCAGGGGACGGCAAAAGCGGTTTCCTTATCTGCATGAATGGCGATGTCCCAAACGTTCACTTCCGTAAAGGTTTTGGCTGTTTCTTTTTCTTCCCCGTATTTTCCGGCAATCAGCCGCAAACTTCCTGCACCTTCGGGAAGCGCCGCAACGGGAATGGCGGCTTTGGCAAGGTGTAGGTAGCGGGGCGGAGTGTTCTTGTATCGGGGGGCAGATTGACTCAAGCTGTACCATTTCAAAAAGCCCGCCTGTTTTGTTGAAGCGTTCGGAATGGAATTCTTCATGGATGACGCCTGAACCGGCAGTCATCCATTGCACGCCGCCTCCTCTGTTTGAGTCGCGGTGTGCGGCTTCGCCGCGATAGGCGATGGTTACGGTTTCAAAATCTTTGTGTGTGGGGGGGGGAGACACCTCGGGGGTGCGGTTCGGATTGGGTGCAAATTCATAAGGTACGGCATAGTCGAGCATTAAAAACGGATTCGTTCCCCTGTCGTCGCCCATGTGGGAAAACAGAGACCGGACAGGGAAGCCGTCGCCTACCCGGTGTTGCCTGTCGGTACGGTAGATTTGTCTGACATTTCTCATGATGTATTCCTTTTTTAGTGTTATGCCGTCTTGAACGCTTTTTCAGACGGCATTTGAAGTGTTATTATGGGGTATACATGGGGCGTGCAGTATGCGGATGCCTGCCGGAAACGGCAATCCGTTTTGGAAGGCTAAACCGGCAAAGCAGGGATGTATTCTGTCTTTTTGTTTATAATGCAACAGAATTTGGACGAACCGTCGGGAATTTATCATGATGAAAAAGATACTGGCAGTATCGGCACTATGCCTGATGACTGCGGCGGCACGGGCTGCCGATACTTACGGCTATCTCGCCGTTTGGCAGAATCCGCAGAATGCGGACGATGTTTTGCAGGTTAAAACCACAAAAGAAGATTCGACGAAAGGCGAAGCGTTTGCCGAGTTGGAAGCCTTCTGCAAAGGTCAGGACACGCTTGCGGGCATTGCCGAAGACGAGCCGACCGGATGCCGGTCGGTCGTGTCGCTGAACAATACCTGTGTCGCGCTGGCATACCCGAAAGCCTTGGGCGCGATGCGCGTTGAAAACGCCGTCGTGATTACTTCTCCGCGTTTTACGAGCGTTCATCAGGTCGCACTCAACCAGTGCATCAAAAAATACGGCGCACAGGGACAATGCGGCTTGGAAACAGTGTATTGCACATCTTCTTCTTATTACGGCGGAACTGTGCGCTCTTTGATTCAAAATCTCAAATAAAACGGAAAATGCCGTCTGAAAGATGTTCAGACGGCATTTCCATATCAGCGGTCAGGATTCTTTCGGATCGGGCAGCAGGCTGTTCAACACAATGGCAAGTACGGCGCACAAGCCCACGCCGGCAAAGCTGAAGCTGCCCAATTTGAGCGTCATGCCGCCGATGCCCGTGGTCAGTACCGAGCTGACGATGACCAGGTTTTTCGGCAGCATCAAATCGACTTTGGCATCAATCAGGGTTTTGATGCCTAAAGAAGCAATCGTGCCGAACAGCAGCAGCATAATGCCGCCCATTACTGGCATCGGAATGGAAGCCAAAAACGCATTGAATTTGCCGAAAAACGCCATGCAGACGGCAAAAACCGCCGCCCAAGTCATAATGACGGGATTGCTGTTTTTGGTAATCATCACCGCACCCGTTACTTCGCCGTAGGTTGTAACCGGCGGGCCGCCGATCAGACCCGCAACGCACACGCCCAAGCCGTCGCCCGCAAGGGTTTTGTCCAAGCCCGGGTCTTTCGTATAGTCTTTCCCCGTCACATTGCCGATTGCCATGATGCCGCCGATGTGTTCGATGGCGGGGGCGACGGCAACGGGCAGCATAAACAGTGCCGCCTGCCAGTTGACCTGAGGCGTTTCAAAATGGGGAATGGCGAACCAGGGCGCGTGTGCAATGCTTGCCGTGTCCACCAGTCCCATCAGCAGTGCCAAAACATAACCCGAAGCGACACCGATCAAGATGGGAATCAGCTTCATCATCCTGCTGCCGAAAACCGATACGATGGCGGTAACGGCAAAGGTAAAGCCGGAAAGAATCAGCGAATCGGTATAGTCGATGACCTGTTTGCCGTCCGCCTGACCCATTGCCATGCTGCTTGCCGCCACGGCAACAGACAGACCGATGACCATGATGACGGGGCCGATGACGACCGGCGGCAGCAGTTTGTGTACCGCCGCCAGTCCGCGCCAACGGATCAGCGCAGCAAACACAAAATACATAAAGCCGGCGGCAAACAGTCCGAACATAGTGGAAGGCAGCCCCCATTCGCCGACGGAGTAGATGATCGGTGCGATAAAGGCAAACGAAGAACCGAGAAAAATCGGCACTTTACGTTTGGTTGTAATTTGGAACAGCAGCGTTCCCAAGCCTGCGCCCAAAAGTGCAAGAGCCGGATTCAGACCGGTCAGCAGGGGAACCAGCACCATTGCGCCGAATGCCACAAATAAAATCTGCGCGCCGGAAACGGCAAGTTTCAGTTGGTTCATACCATCTTCTTTCAATCGGTTCAAACGGCACGGATTATACTGGTTTGCCGAGGGTCTGCGTAAAAATACATATGGCGGGCAACAGATATGCCGTCTGAAAGGCAATGTCTGTCTGTTGCAGGATGAAAGCAGGAGAAATGGAGTATAATCCGACACTTTCCATATTCAATCCGCAAGCCGTCCGGCTTCCTTATTTCAGACGGCATTTTCCGGTAATACGGCATGACAGAAAAATCCCATAAAAAAACAGCAAAAGGCAGGGCGGGAAGCCCGTCCCCAACGTCCGCACGCAACAAGAAAGCCGACAACGGCGCACGGGGCAATAAAGTTTCCGAGCGGCTCAAGGCGGTCAAAGAGTTGCAGAAAACCGAAACCAAAAAGGCGCGTCCCGAACATGTCGTCAACCTTATCGGCGACGCACTGTGGCTGATGGGTTTGGCGGCAACCTTGTATTTGGCGATTTCCCTGATTAGTTTCGATATGGGCGATCCGTCTTGGTCGCACAGTTCGCCGGTTGTGGAAGATGTCGCCAATTGGGGCGGACTGTTCGGCGCATATGTTGCCGATGTCGGCTATTATCTTTTCGGCTGGTCATTCTGGTGGTGGATAGCGGCTGCCTGCGTCGTGCTGTATAAAAATTTCCGCCTGCACGCAAAACGGACGGAAAACGAGGCATACAACCACAAAATCGCTGCCGCCGCGCTGTTTGTCCTGACGGTCTTCAGCCCCGTCTTGGAGTATTTTGTGCTGGGCGGAAAATATGCCGACTCCCTGCCTGTCGGAGCAGGCGGTATGGTCGGCATACGCGTCGGCGCAGTGTTTGCGTGGCTGTTGGGGAGATCGGGCAGCCTGCTGATTATCCTGGTTGTTCTGCTGTTGTCGTTGTCCCTGCTGGTGCAGATTTCATGGCTGGAATTTTTGAACGGTGCGGGCAGGGCGGTTCAAAACCGTCTGAGTGCCTTATCCGGCAAGGTCATGGCTTTAGGAAAACGCCGGTCGAATACCAAAACAGACGGTGTCGATACCCAAAATACACGGCGAATGGTGAAAGAAGCCAAGAATATTACGGCCAAACCTGTTGCCTTGCCCGAAGGCAGCAGCAGCAACCGCAAATCCGTCGCGGTTTCCGTCGCGCCGCCGCCCAAAATTCAGGTTTCTCTGTTTGAAGATGACGAACCTCGGCAGGCGGGTGAATACCACAAGCCCGGCATAAACCTGCTGCGCCTGCCCGACGGCGAACCCGTCAGCATCAATCCCGCCGAATTGGAGCGCACTGCCGAACTGATCGAGTCCAAGCTGGCAGAATTCGGCATCGGCGTAGAAGTCGTATCCGCCACATCCGGTCCTGTGATTACGCGTTATGAAATCGAACCCGCGCAAGGCATAAAAGGCAGCCAAATCGTTGCCCTGTCTAAAGATTTGGCACGCTCTATGTCGCTGCAATCCGTGCGTATCGTCGAAACCATCGCAGGTAAAAACACGATGGGCATCGAGTTGCCCAACGACAAACGCCAAGACGTGATGTTGAGCGAAATCTTGTCCTCGCCCGTGTTTGCCGAAGCCAAATCCAAGCTGACCGTCGCGCTGGGCAAAGACATCGCCGGTACGTCCGTTGTCGGCGACTTGGCGAAAATGCCGCACCTTTTGGTCGCCGGCATGACCGGTTCGGGCAAGTCCGTCGGCGTGAACGGCATGATTATGTCTATGCTTTTCAAAGCTACGCCCGAAGAAGTCCGCTTCATTATGATAGACCCGAAAATGCTTGAGTTGAGCATTTACGACGGCATTCCGCACCTGCTCTGCCCGGTTGTAACCGATATGCGCGAAGCGGGGCAGGCGTTGAACTGGTGCGTTGCCGAAATGGAAAAACGCTACCGCCTGCTCTCCCACGCCGGTGTACGCAATCTGGAAGGCTTCAACCAAAAAGTCGAAGCCGCAAAAGCGGCAGGCAAGCCGCTGCTCAATCCGTTCAGCCTGACCCCCGACAGCCCCGAGCCTTTGGAAAAACTGCCGATGATCGTGGTCGTTATCGACGAACTTGCCGACCTGATGATGACGGAACGCAAAGCCGTCGAGCAGCAAATCGCCCGTCTCGCCCAAAAAGCGCGCGCCGCCGGTATCCATATGATTGTCGCCACCCAACGTCCCAGTGTCGATGTCGTTACCGGCCTGATTAAAGCCAACATCCCGACGCGTATGGCGTTTACCGTGCAAAGCAAAATCGACAGCCGTACCATCCTCGACCAAATGGGCGCGGACGAACTGCTGAAATACGGCGACTCCCTGTTCCTGCAACCGGGCAGTGCCGAACCGACCCGCCTGCAAGGCGCGTTTGTTTCAGACGACGAAGTGCATCAGGTTGTCAACTACGTCAAATCGCAAGCCCCAGCCGACTATATTGAAGGTCTGCTCAGCGGTGAGGCCGCGCTGGAAACTGCCAATATCGTTAATCCAAATGCAGACAGCGACGAATTGTTCGATCAGGCAGTCGCCTATGTTTTAGAAAGCAAAAAAACCTCCATTTCGTCTTTGCAGCGGCAGTTGCGTATCGGCTATAACCGAGCGGCAAACCTGATGGAGGCACTGGAAAATGCGGGTGTCGTTTCTCCCACCGACCTCAACGGCAGCCGTAAAATTTTGGCGCACAAGGACCATTTATAGCACCCATATCGCAAAATGCCGTCTGAACGGCGGAATTGGCGTTTCAGACGGCATATTATGTTTCAGGCGGAACATTGTGATATACTTGCCAGCTAAAATCTCCCCTTTGCGGCAATGCGGTTCAAATATCCGTACCGTTGCGCTGTTTGCTTCCCCATGCAGGGAAGAAGGTTTACCATTTTATCAACACAACAAATTTAAGGGCTTATGATGAGCGTAACTGTTGAAACTTTAGAAAATCTGGAACGCAAAGTAGTGTTGTCCCTGCCTTGGTCCGAAATCAACGCAGAAACCGATAAAAAACTGAAACAAACCCAACGCCGTGCAAAAATCGACGGTTTCCGTCCGGGTAAAGCACCTTTAAAAATGATTGCCCAAATGTACGGTGCAAGCGCGCAAAACGACGTGATCAACGAGCTGGTGCAACGCCGCTTCTACGATGTTGCCGTTGCCCAAGAGTTGAAAGTGGCAGGCTTCCCCCGTTTTGAAGGCGTTGAAGAACAAGACGATCAAGAGTCTTTCAAAGTTGCCGCCATTTTTGAAGTGTTTCCCGAAGTCGTTATCGGCGATTTGTCTGCACAAGAAGTCGAAAAAGTAACCGCTTCCGTCGGTGATGCCGAAGTGGACCAAACCGTAGAAATCCTGCGCAAACAACGTACCCGCTTCAACCATGTCGAACGCGAAGCCCGAAACGGCGACCGCGTCATCATTGACTTTGAAGGCAAAATCGACGGCGAACCTTTTGCTGGCGGCGCATCCAAAAACTACGCCTTCGTATTGGGCGCAGGTCAAATGCTGCCTGAATTTGAAGCCGGCGTAGTCGGCATGAAGGCTGGCGAAAGTAAAGACGTTACCGTCAATTTCCCTGAAGACTACCACGGTAAAGACGTTGCCGGTAAATCCGCTGTCTTCACCATCACATTGAACAACGTATCTGAAGCTACTTTGCCTGAAGTTGATTCTGATTTTGCTAAAGCATTGGGTATTGCCGACGGCGACGTTGCCAAAATGCGCGAAGAAGTGAAGAAAAACGTCGGTCGCGAAGTAGAACGCCGCGTAAACGAACAAACCAAAGAATCTGTTATGAACGCGCTGCTCAAAGCCGTAGAGCTGAAAGCACCTGTTGCTTTGGTAAATGAAGAAGCCGCACGCTTGGCAAACGAAATGAAACAAAATTTTGTTAACCAAGGCATGGCTGATGCTGCCAACTTGGATCTGCCTTTGGATATGTTCAAAGAACAAGCCGAACGCCGCGTATCTTTGGGTCTGATTTTAGCCAAACTGGTTGACGAAAACAAACTGGAACCGACTGAAGAGCAAATCAAAGCCGTTGTTGCCAACTTTGCAGAAAGCTACGAAGATCCTCAAGAAGTGATTGACTGGTACTACGCAGATCCTTCCCGCCTGCAAGCCCCGACTTCTTTGGCAGTAGAAAGCAACGTCGTTGATTTCGTTTTGGGCAAAGCCAAAGTAAATGAAAAAGCTTTGTCTTTTGACGAAGTGATGGGCGCGCAAGCCTGATTATCCTGAAAATGCCGTCTGAAGGCAGTTTTTGAAAGCACCGAAGCCGCTTTTAAAGCCCGCTTTGGTGCTTTTCCATCATGAAAGGAGACGAAATGTCTTTTGATAACTATCTTGTCCCTACCGTTATCGAGCAGAGCGGTCGCGGTGAGCGTGCATTCGATATCTATTCCCGGCTTTTGAAAGAGCGCATCGTATTCTTGGTCGGACCGGTAACCGACGAGTCCGCCAATCTGGTGGTTGCCCAACTGTTGTTTTTGGAAAGTGAGAATCCGGATAAGGATATTTTCTTCTATATTAACTCGCCGGGCGGTTCGGTAACGGCCGGTATGTCGATTTACGACACCATGAATTTCATCAAGCCCGATGTATCGACTTTGTGCTTGGGGCAGGCGGCAAGTATGGGCGCGTTCTTATTGTCGGCAGGCGAGAAAGGCAAACGTTTTGCCCTACCCAACAGCCGGATTATGATTCACCAGCCTTTAATCAGCGGCGGTCTGGGCGGTCAGGCATCCGACATTGAAATTCACGCACGCGAACTTTTAAAAATCAAAGAAAAACTCAACCGCCTGATGGCGAAACATTGCGACCGCGATTTGGCAGATTTGGAACGCGACACCGACCGTGATAATTTCATGTCTGCCGAAGAAGCCAAAGAATATGGTTTGATTGACCAGATTTTGGAAAACCGCGCTTCTTTGCGGCTTTAATAAAAGAAACCTGAGAGAAACCGATGCCGTCTGAAACGTTCAGACGGCATTTGTTTCAAGCTGCGTTTGATATGGTATCGATACCGTCATCCACGGGACGGAAGAAGGATTTGGAGTTTTTTAAAGGATCCCCGTTCCCGCCTGTGATGGACGGATGCCGTCTGAAAGCCAAATGGGGCAGCAGTTTTTGCAAGGGCGCAACACCCGCATCCGCCTGAATCTGCCGGTACGGTTATTGAGAAAAGACAAGGGCAGGAAGCGGTATCCCGCCTTCCTTATTTATACCTGCAATTCATCTCCGTATTTGCCGATTGTATTTTCATATTGCGCCTCCATTCCTTATCGGTTTAAAAAAATGCCTTTTCCAATGGGATGGGTTTTATATCAATGAAAATAAACGGTTTTTATTTAAAAATAGCCAAGGTAGGCTGGCGGTTGGGTTTTATAGGGAGTGTATCGGGATAACCTTCCCTTGATGGCGTTTGAGTCCGTTCTCCCCATAATTGGTTTTGACATACTCTTCAACAATAGTCAGAAATTCCATTGCAATGTTGTCGCCTTTCAGTGTGACTTTGCGCTCCCCATCTATATAAACAGGTGCGACGGGTGTTTCCCCCGTACCGGGCAGGCTGATGCCGATGTCAGCCAGTTTGCTTTCACCCGGTCCGTTGACGACGCAGCCCATCACGGCGACATTCAAGGATTCCACGCCGGGATAAGCAGTACGCCATACGCTCATTTTTTGGCGCAGGTAATTTTGCACATCTTGAGCCAGCTCTTGAAAAACGGTACTGGTGGTGCGTCCGCATCCGGGACAGGCAGTAACCATCGGCGTAAACGAACGCAGACCCATAGTCTGTAAAATCTCTTGTCCGACAACAACCTCCTGAGTACGTGGGCTGCCCGGCTCCGGAGTGAGTGAAATGCGGATGGTGTCGCCGATTCCTTCTTGAAGCAAGACGGATAATGCCGCCGTTGACGCGACAATGCCTTTGCTGCCCATTCCCGCTTCAGTCAAACCCAAATGCAGCGGATAGGCGCAACGGCTGCCCAGTTCGCGGTAAACCTGAATCAGGTCTTGAACAGAGCTGACTTTGCACGACAGGATGATTTTGTCTTCGGGCAGCCCTAATAGAACGGCTTTTTCGGCAGATTCCAAAGCGGAGACAATTAGTGCTTCCTTCATCACTTCTTCGGGCGGTTTCGGCGCGGAAGAAGCGAGGTTGGCATCCATCATACGTTTGGCGAGGCTCTGATCCAAAGAACCCCAGTTTACGCCGATGCGGACGGCTTTATCGTTTTCGGCAGCAGTCCGAATCATAAAGGCAAATTTTTCATCGCCTTTTACGCCTTTGCCGACATTGCCGGGATTGATGCGGTATTTGGACAATGCTTTGCCGCATTCGGGAAATTCCGCCAACAGGCGTTCGCCGTTGAAGTGGAAATCGCCAATCAGTGGTGTGGCATAGCCCATATCGTCCAAGCGGCGGCGGATTTCGGCAACTTTGGACGCGGCTTCGGGGCTGTTGACGGTGATCCGCACCATTTCCGAGCCGGCATCGCTCAATTCCTTAATCTGCAATGCGGTGGCTTTTGCATCGGCAGTGTCGGTGTTGGTCATAGATTGGATAACGACGGGTGCTTCTGAACCGACGGTAATATGATCGATGCGGACTTGATGCGTCCTGCGGCGTTGGAGTGTGTTCATATGGTTTGAATCTGTTTATTGACCGGTGAGGACGGTTTGCAATTCTTCCGAGTAGGGGAAATTTGCCTGCAGTTGCGCTTCGTATTCGAATGCCGCCTGCGCGTTGCCGAGGGCTTTGGCAATTTTCCAGCCAAGCAGCAAATCATCGGCCTGAAGGACTTCTACCCTGCTTTGGTATTTTTTAAAGTAGTAATCGGCATCGCCCAACTGCCCGGCCAGCATTTTGGTGCGCGCCAGTTCTTTAAATGCGGGGGGAAACTGCGGCTGCGAGGCGAGCGAGCGTTCCAAATAGGCTTCCGCCAATCCGAATTGCCCCTGTTTGGCACTGCATATGCCTTTATTCAGGTTGGCAATATAAGGGGTCGGGTAGGTGGGGTCGGCCAGGGCTTTGTCGAAATATGCCATAGATTCGGCAGGGCGGTTGAGCCTGCCGCACAGGAACCAGCCATAGTTGTTGTTGATTTCGGCACTGTCGGGTTTGATGGAGAGGGCCTGCCGGAAACTTTCCTGCGCCTTGTCGTTAACTTTCAGGTATTGATAGATTTCGGCACGGACCAGCCAGGCAAGCTCGTTTTTAGGGTCCGATTTCAGGGCATCTTCAATACTTGCCGTCGCCTGACGGTAGTCCTGACCGCGCATATATTCCATTGCCAACTGGGTTTTGATATTGGAAACCTGATTGGCTTTTTCTGCCCGCGAGGGGCGGTAGGAAGTGCTGCACGCGCCCAAGGCAAGAACGAGTAATAAAGAGATTCGTTTGGATGGCTTAAAAGGCATAATTACCCCTGTTGTCCGATTAAAATCTGCTGCCATTTTTGTTGGCGGCGCGTTTTATCCTGAACCTGACCTGCCAACTGTCCGCAGGCGGCATCGATGTCATCACCGCGCGTTTTTCGTACGGTAACGACAAATCCTGCCTGCTGCAAAATATCGCGGAACACACGGATGTTCTCATTGCTGGAGCGTTCGTATCCGGAGTTTGGAAAGGGATTGAACGGAATCAGATTGAACTTGCAGGGAACATCTTTGACCAGTTCGATCAGTTCGCGCGCATGTTGCGCCTTATCGTTTATTCCGTCCAACATGACGTATTCGAAAGTGATGAAATCCCTGGGTGCTTTGACCAGATAGCGTTGGCATGCGGCCATCAATTCTTTCAAGGGATATTTTTTGTTCAACGGTACGATTTGGTTGCGGACCTCGTCATTGGAAGCGTGGAGGGAAACCGCCAAAGCCACCGGCATGACATCGCGCAACCTGTCCATTTGAGGAACCATACCCGAAGTGGAAACGGTTACACGGCGGCGGCTCAAACCGTAGCCGTGGTCGTCCAGCATAATGCTTAAGGAGGTAACGACATTGTCGAAGTTCGCCATCGGCTCGCCCATACCCATCATCACTACATTGGAAATTACGCGTTCGTTTTTCGGTGTAACACCCATCGCTTTGTTTGCCCACCACAACTGTCCGATGATTTCGGCAGCAGTCAGGTTGCGGTTGAAGCCCTGCCGGCCGGTCGAGCAAAATGTACATTCCAAAGCGCAGCCGACTTGCGAGGAAATGCAGAGCGTGCCGCGATCCGATTCGGGGATGAAGACGGTTTCCACCCCGTTCCCCGTCCCGACATCTAGTAGCCATTTTCGAGTGCCGTCTGAAGATTCTTGAGACATCATCAGCTTGGGAATTTCGATGCTTGCCTGTTCGTTCAGTTTATGGCGCAACGATTTTGCCAAATCGGTCATTTCGTTAAAATTTTGCGCGCCGGATTGGTGCATCCAACGCATAACCTGTTTGGCACGGAACGGTTTTTCGCCCATATCGGCAAAATGTCGGGTCAGCCCTTGGAGGTCGTAGTTGAGCAGATTGGTTTTCATGTATTTGTGTTTTTCTTAAATTAAGGCTTCAAATAAAAAATTGCAGGGCAGGCAAGTTTGATTTGAAGCCTTTTGCAACAGAGTTTTCAGATGGCATGGATATATTTTATGCCGTCTGAAGAGGAGTTGGGCGGTGTATTGTATCAACGGGGGCAGATTTCGGTTTGGCTGAAAAAGTAGGCAATTTCCAAAGCGGCATTTTCCACGCTGTCGGAACCGTGTACGGCATTAATGCTGACCGAAGTGGCAAAGTCCGCTCGTATCGTGCCTTCGGCGGCTTCGGCGGGATTGGTTGCCCCCATCAGTTCGCGGTTTTTCAGAACGGCGTTTTCGCCTTCCAGTACTTGAATCATAACCGGACCGCCGGTCATAAATTCAACCAATCCGGCGTAGAAGGGGCGGTCTTTATGAACCGCATAAAATTCTTGCGCCTCTTTGAGAGTAAGCTGCTTCATTTTGGCGGCAACGATTTTCAGACCGTTCTCCTCAAAGCGGCTGTATATTTTGCCGATAACGTTTTTGCCGACAGCATCGGGTTTGATGATGGAGATGGTACGTTCAATCGCCATGCTATATCCTTATTTTTACTTAAGAAGAATCAAATCGGTATTCTATCAAAAAAATAACTTATCCGCCTGAAGCCTTGGGAGATAGGGTCAGGTGCGGCTGTTCCAAATAAACTTCGGACTGCATTTCGACCATCCGGCTGGCGGTGCGGGTAAATTCTTCGGCAAAATCGCCTTCTGTATAGATATGGTTGACATCTACCGCGCCGGTGGCACACAGTTTGACACGGAAATCGTAGAGTACGTCAATCAGCCAAGTCAGCCGCCGCGCCTCCGCCTTTTCTTGCGGTGAGAGTTGTTCCAAACCTGAAATAAAAACCATTTCATAATGTTCGGCCAAATACAGATAGTCGGACTGTGAGCGGGGACCGAAGCACAGTGCGCGGAAATCAAACCATATGGCACGGCCGGACTCGGCTTTGTGGGGAATTTCCCGGCCGTGGATGGTGCTGATGCCGGGGTTCAAATCGGTAATGCCTGTCATTTCTTTGAACAGTTTTGCCAGTTTTGCCTCATTTTCTTCATTGGCAGGCGTAAAGAAAATCTCGGCGGGGCGGAGGGTACGCAGCCGGTAGTCTTCCCCGCCGTCAACGTTTAAGACGGTCAGGCTGGACTCGATGAGCGCGATTGTGGGAAGAAAACTGCTCCGGTTTTGTCCTTGGGGGTAGAGTTCGGAAGGCGCGTAGTTTGAAGTCGCCACCAAAACAACGCCCTCGTTAAGCAGGTTTTCCAGCAGACGGCCTAAAATCATTGCATCCGCAATATCGCTGACATGAAATTCGTCAAAACACAATACGCGGGTTTCTTTGGCAATCTCGGCGGCAACGGATTTCAACGGGTTGCTTTCGCTTTTCAGGGCTTTCAGCCGCCGGTGGATTTCTGCCATAAAGGCATGAAAGTGGACGCGGCGTTTGCGGCGGTAAGGAAGGCAGCCGAAAAAAGCGTCCATCAGAAAACTTTTGCCGCGTCCGACCCCGCCATAGAAATAAAGCCCTTTGGGGACTTGCGGGGAACGCAAACTCCTGCCTAAAAAACGGTTTCTTTTGCGTTTGAACATCATCAATTCGGTCCAAAGCCGATCGAGGTGTTCGATGGCGGCAGCCTGCGCGTCGTCGCGGATGAAGTTGGGCAGTTGTGAGGCGGCTTGATACCAGGTCAGTGGGCTGTGGTTTTCAAACGGCGGGGCTTTAAAAAGTTGATCTCTATTACTCATATTTAACCTTGTTATACTTCTTGCGGCTAAGAAAGAAAATGCTTACTGTCGGTATTATAAATGATTTCCTTCAAACTTGGCGTTTTCCGTGGAAAAGAATAATGACGCGCACAAGGGGGTATGAGCAAAGGTGGCGTTTCAATATGGTGCAGATATGAGCCCAAATGCCTTTTATTTCAGGCTGCGTTTTAATATTAAAGGAGAACAAATGAAACAGATGGTGAATCGCGAAGCTGTTACGCCACCGTCAGCTTGGAGGGGGAGAAAACAAAACAGGAACAGGCTGCTTATGCAAATTTGGCAACGAATAATACGAAGCCCGAAAGTGAAGTAGGAAATACGGGCGATTTTAATGTTTGACCAATCAGGGTTTAAGCTTAAAAATCATACTAATCAAATCAAGGGCAGGGTTTGGTAATCCGTAGGGTCGGCTCCTTCCGGTTCAGACGGCATACGTTTATGTTGGTATTTTGCCGGCACTTCTTACCGCCCTCGTGCCGGCTATCCCAAAACTGCTTTGAACACTGAACGCTCTTCGGTTTACTTCAAAAACGCGGCGTGATAAGCAATATGTTCGCCAATAAAACTGGCGATGAAGTAATAGCTATGATCGTAGCCTTTGTGGAAGCGCACATCGACCGGCTGGTTTGCCGCACGGCAGGTTTCGATAAAATCTTCAGTACGTAATTGTGTCGGCAAAAATTCATCTTCCAAGCCTTGATCAATGCGCATACCTTGCACTTTATAGCCTTGTTGAATGAGTGAGTTCGCATCATATTGCTGCCATTTTTCGCGATCTTTTCCTAAATAAGCAGTAAAGGCTTTTTCTCCCCACGGTACGAGGCTTGGCGATAAAATAGGCGAAAAGGCAGAAACACTTTGATAATGTTCCCGATTCCGTAGTGCCAATACCAATGCGCCGTGTCCGCCCATCGAATGCCCCATAATGGAACGTTTACCGTTGGTAGGAAAGTGTTTCTCAATCAGACGGGGCAACTCGTTCAAAATGTAATCATACATTTGATAATTCGCCGCCCAAGGCTGTTCGGTCGCATTCAAATAAAAGCCTGCACCCTGTCCTAAATCGTAAGCGGCATCGTTCGGCACTTGTTCTCCGCGAGGACCGGTATCGGGGGCGACCACAATCACTTGATGTTCTGCCGCATAACGCTGGAAGCCCGATTTGGTAATGAAATTTTGTTCCGTACACGTCAAGCCGGAAAGCCAATAAATTACGCCAAGCGGTCGATTTTCCAGATTATCAGGCAAATAGACGGCAAATTTCATTTCGCATTGCAGCGTTTGGGCATGGTGTGCCCAAACTTGTTGCGAACCACCAAAAATTTGATGTTGTTCAATCAGTTTCATCGCATACCTTAGTAGTGAATAACGGCGCGGATTGATTTACCTTCGTGCATTAACTCAAAGGCTTCATTGATTTGATCGAGTGTCATTGTGTGGGTTACAAACGGTTCTAACTCAATGTCGCCTTTCATTGAATCTTCCACCATTTTCGGCAGTTCAGAGCGACCTTTCACACCGCCAAATGCTGAACCTTTCCAAACACGACCTGTTACCAACTGGAACGGACGCGTTGAAATTTCTTGTCCTGCACCCGCTACGCCGATGATAATGGATTGACCCCAACCACGGTGCGCACTTTCTAATGCCTGACGCATTACGTTTACGTTGCCGATACATTCAAAGGTATGGTCAATGCCCCACTTGTTGATGTCTAACAACACATCTTTGATCGGTTTATCGTAATCGTTCGGGTTTAAGCAATCAGTTGCACCGAACTGTTTTGCCAACTCAAATTTTGCGGGATTGGTATCAATGGCGATGATGCGGCCTGCTTTGGCTTGACGCGCACCTTGCACCACCGCCAAACCAATCGCGCCTAAGCCAAACACGGCAACAGAGTCGCCTTCTTGCACTTTTGCCGTATTATGTACCGCACCAATACCTGTGGTAACGCCGCAGCCGAGCAAACATACTTGTTCATGGTTGGCTTCAGGGTTGATTTTCGCCAGTGAAACTTCGGCAACAACGGAGTATTCACTGAAAGTCGAACAGCCCATATAGTGATAGATTGGCTGACCTTGATAAGAAAAACGCGTCGTGCCGTCCGGCATTAAGCCTTTACCTTGTGTATCACGCACTGAGACGCATAAGTTGGTTTTACCTGAACAACAAAACTCACATTCGCCACATTCGGCGGTGTAAAGCGGAATGACGTGATTACCTGGTTTTACGCTTGACACACCTTCGCCCACAGCAACAACCACACCCGCACCTTCATGCCCAAGTACCACAGGAAACACGCCTTCAGGATCGCTCCCTGATAACGTAAATGCATCAGTATGGCACACACCAGTGTGAGTGTTACGAATTAACACCTCGCCTTTACGCGGCATTTCTACGTCGATTTCCACAATTTGTAAGGGTTGGTTAGGGGCGAATGCCACCGCCGCACGAGATTTGATGCTTGAATCGGTTTGTTTCATTTCCATTGTCTTTCCTCTTAATTCATTGACAAAGTTACCTTACCTGAGCAACATAGCAACAGTTTACACTTTAGAGTTAACTCTAAAGCAAGTGTTTTTTACTGTTTTTGTTTAGAAGGAGGGAAAATGACTTATACCACTGCCAAAGCCGCCGAAAAAATAGGCATCTCCGCCCACACCCTACGTTTTTATGACAAAGAAGGCTTGTTGCCTAATATCGGACGTGATGAATACGGTAACCGCTGTTTTACCGATAACGATTTGCAATGGTTGGGCTTATTGCAATGCTTGAAAAATACGGGAATTGAGCTTAAAAGACATCAAACGCTTTGCGGAATGTACCGTCATTGGCGACAATACCATTGAAGAACGCCTTTCCTTGTTTGAAAATCAAATAGAAAATGTGAAGTGTCAAATTGCCGAATTAAAACGCTATTTAGATTTGCTTGAATACAAATTGGCGTTTTACCAAAAAGCGAAAGCATTAGGTTCGGTAAAAGCCGTAAATTTGCCGCAAATTCCTGAAACGGCTTAGTTTTAGTGCAATAAGCAGGATTTTTTTCCTGTTCGTAATAGAAATCAACAATTTGTTGTTTAAAAAGCGGATTGTAAGCAATGATAAAAAAATCCACGCTCTAATCCGTTGCTTGCTTGGCTTAAGGTATTGAAGCAGCGGATGAAGTTAAACCACAGAAAAAAACGCCGCTTGGAAGCGGCGTTTTGATGCTAAGGTTTAATTGGCATTT
Source organism: Neisseria sp. Marseille-Q1983 (assembly GCF_018224585.1). Taxonomy (NCBI): domain Bacteria; kingdom Pseudomonadati; phylum Pseudomonadota; class Betaproteobacteria; order Neisseriales; family Neisseriaceae; genus Neisseria; species Neisseria sp. Marseille-Q1983. Next base: position 10,307 of record NZ_JAGTUI010000029.1, on the reverse strand, counting down.
TCTTTTAAAGCCAAGTCGACCCGCTCGCGCAATTCTTTACCGGGCTTGAAGTGGGGTACATGTTTTTCAGGTACTTCCACACGCTCGCCGGTTTTGGGATTACGACCGATGCGGGCAGGACGATGGTTCAAATCGAAGCTGCCGAAACCGCGGATTTCGATGCGTTGACCTCGGGCAAGCGATCTAGTCATGGTGTCAACCAAGACTTTTACGCTGTACTCTACGTCTTTTGCCAGAAGATGCGTGCCGTTTTTGGCGGCAAACACTTCTGCCAGGCGAACCATTAACTCGGACTTCGTCATGTCTGCAACCTTATTCTTGCTCGCCGGAGAGTTTGGCTTTCAGCAGGTCGCCCAAGCTGGTGGTGCCGGCATTTGCATTGGCGGCGGCATTGACGGAGTTCAGTGCTTCGCGGCTTTCTTTGGCATCTTTAGCTTTGACGGAGAGTTTGATGCTGCGGTTTTTGCGGTCGACGGTTAAGACGACGGCTTCAACTTCGTCGCCTTCTTTCAGTTTGGTGCTCAGATCTTCAACGCGGTCGGCTGCAAATTCGGAAGCAGGCAGGTAGCCTTCCACTTCGTCGGACAGGGCGACAACGGCGCCTTTCGCATCGACAGATTTCACAGTGCCTTTAACCAAAGAGCCTTTGTCGTTCACGCTGATGAAGTTGCCGAACGGATCGCCTTCCAGTTGTTTGATACCCAAAGAGATGCGTTCTTTTTCAACATCGATTGCCAATACGACGGCTTCGACTTCTTCGCCTTTTTTGTATTTGCGTACGGCTTCTTCGCCGGATTCGGTCCAGGACAGGTCGGACAGGTGAACCAGACCGTCGATGCCGCCGGGCAGGCCGACGAATACGCCGAAATCGGTAATGGATTTAACCGCACCGGAGATTTTGTCGCCTTTGTTGTGGTTGGCGGCAAATTCTTCCCAAGGATTGGCTTGGCATTGTTTCATACCCAAAGAGATACGGCGGCGGCCTTCGTCGATTTCCAAAATCATGACTTCGACTTCGTCGCCCAGTTGTACGACTTTGCTCGGGTGTACGTTTTTGTTGGTCCAGTCCATTTCGGAGACGTGTACCAAACCTTCGATGCCTTGTTCGATTTCGACGAATGCGCCGTAGTCAGTCAGGTTGGATACTTTGCCGAACAGGCGGGTGCCTTGCGGATAACGGCGGGTCAGACCGCTCCAAGGATCTTCGCCCAGTTGTTTCATACCCAAGGAAACGCGTTGTTTTTCTTGGTCGAATTTCAATACTTTGGCTTCAACTTCCTGACCGACTTCCAAGACTTCGCTCGGGTGTTTCACGCGACGCCATGCCAAATCGGTGATGTGCAGCAGGCCGTCGATGCCGCCCAAGTCGACGAATGCGCCGTAATCGGTAATATTTTTGACCACGCCTTTGATAATCGCGCCTTCTTGCAGGTTTTCCAGCAGGGCTTTGCGTTCTTCACCCAAAGTGGCTTCCAGAACGGCGCGGCGGGAAACCACGACGTTGTTGCGTTTTTTGTCCAGTTTGATCACTTTGAATTCGATCTCTTTGCCTTCAAAGTGGGAAGTGTCTTTAACGGGACGTACGTCGACCAAAGAACCCGGCAGGAATGCGCGGATGCTGTTGATCATAACGGTCAGGCCGCCTTTGACTTTTCCGTTGATGATGCCGGACAGGATGTCGCCGTTTTCCATGGCTTCTTCCAGGGCAATCCAATCGGCTGCGCGTTTGGCTTTTTCGCGGGACAGTTTGGTTTCGCCGAAGCCGTTTTCGACGGATTCGATGGTAACGGTAACGAAGTCGCCGACTTTAACTTCAATTTCGCCTTGAGCGTTTTTGAATTCAGCTACATCAATCAGGGATTCTGATTTCAGACCTGCGTTTACGGTAACGAAGTTTTGGTCGATTGCCACTACTTCAGCGGTAATCACCTCACCCGGGTTCATTTCTTGCAGGGTAAAGCTTTCTTCCAACAGCTGAGCAAAATTTTCCATAGACATATATAACTCTTTTCGGTACACCGCCAAGGGGTGCGGGGTGGGTTGGTGGGTGTCTGCCGTCCTTGGCAGGGCAGACGGGTAAATAAGGTTTCAGACGGCATATGGGGGATTTTTATGCCGTCTGAAACATAATGTGGGCAATTATACCTGAAAATTTAAACTTTACGATACCAATCAAGCACTTTTTTTACAGTTTCTTCTATAGTCAGGCGGCTCGTATCCAAAAGCAGGGCATCGGGCTGTTGTTTCAGGGGGGCAACCTTGCGGTTTCGGTCTGCCTCATCTCTAGTCTCGATGTCGGACAGGATGCGCTCGAATGCTAAACCTTCGCAGGGGATGCCGATTTGTTTGGCGCGGCGTTCGGCCCTGATTTTGGATTCGGCTGTCAGAAAAATTTTGAGTTCGGCCTGGGGGAAGACGACCGATCCGGTATCCCGTCCGTCGGCAACCAGTCCTTTTTCGGTCAGAAAATCGCGTTGGCGTTGCAGCAGTGCGGCGCGGACTTTAGGCAACTGTGCGACTGCGGATGCGCCCATGCCGATGGCTTCTGTCCGGATGCCGTCTGAAACGTCTTCGCCGCCGAGCAGGATGCGGCTGCCTGAAAATACGGCGGGCAGTTTTTTTGCCAGTTCGGAAACATTTTCTTCATCGTGCCATTCCACGCCTTGTTTTTGTGCATATAGGGCGGTCAGGCGGTAGAGCGCGCCGGTATCGAGATAATCGTATCCCAATGCGGCGGCGACGCGGGCGGCGACCGTGCCTTTGCCCGATGCGCCCGGGCCGTCGATGGCGATCACTTTTTGTCTGTTCATAAGGGGGATTCCTGATGGTTTGGGGTATGGGTTTTGCCGTCTGAAGGATGTGTTTCCTGTTGGGGGCGGATTCTACCTGTTTTAAAGGATGATTGTCTAAGCAGACGGACCGCCGCCTGCCCGGAAGCGTCCGACAGAAGCCGGCAAGCCGGTTCGGATTCCGGCGTTGCGGGTATTGTGGCGGGCATCAATGCAATGCCGTCTGAAAGAGATATGACCTTCAGACGGCATTGATTGCTGCGGATTAGAACAGGTTGCTGACAAAAATCAGCAGAATCACCAGCGGCACAAGGTATTTCACATAGGCGAACCAAATATTGACCGTCGTATGATTGCCTTTATAAAGTAATTCTTCCTTCGCTTCGTCCTTCATCACAAAACCGACAAACAGCGCGGAGCCGAGCGCGGTCAGCATAAACAAGATGTTGCCGCTGATATAGTCAAAAGCGTCAAAAATATTTTTGCCAAATATGGAAACATCTTTCCATGGGCCATAGCTCAGAATGGACGGAATATTGCCGAAGATGAAGATGGCGGACAATACAATCGTGATTGCGGCGGTACGGCGGATTTTGGTTTTTTCCTGAATGGTCGTAATCAACACTTCATAAATCGTCAGCGAAGTTGTCAACGCGGCAATCAGGAGTAGAGAGAAGAAAATGACGGCGAACACAGATCCTGCCCACATATGTGAGAACACAATCGGTAAACTTTGGAACACCAAAGTCGGGCCGGAATTGGGCGCGACGCCGAAGCTGAAGAGCGACGGGAAAATCATAAAGCCCGCAAGTACGGCGATGATGGTATTGGTAATTGCCGTGATAACTGCCGTCTGAACCAGATTTTCGTTTTTATCCAGATAGCTGGATAAGGTAATCATCACGCCGAAACCCAAGCTCAAGGCGAAAAATACTTGTCCCAAAACGAAGACGAACAGTTCGGTGGTAATCTTGCTGAAATCAGGCTTCAGATAGAAAGTAATCCCTTCCATTGCGCCAGGCAGGGTAACGTTGCGTACGACCATGGCAATCAGGAACAAAAACAGCAGCGGCATCAGGTATTTCGCTGCTTTTTCAATACCGCCGATAACGCCTTTGACTAAAATCCATTGGTTCACAACGACAAACAAGAAAGTGTAGAACGCAATTTCCCAAGGGCTGTTTTCAATGTGTTCGGTAAAAAAGCCTTTTGTAACCACACCGTCGACGGGGCTGGAAATATTCAGATTTCCGCCGATAATATTAACGATATAGCTGATGACCCAACCGCCGAGTACCATGTAATAAGCCATAATGCCGAACGCGCCGAGCAGTCCTGCCCAGCCGACCAGCTTCCAAATTTTAGCGACGGGTTTGCCGTTCATCGAGCCGCCGAACGCATCCAGCGCGTTCACGCCTTTGCGCCGTCCGATGACGTTTTCCACCAAAATCATCGGGATGCCGATAACCAGCATCGCGATACAGAATAAAAACACATACGCGCCGCCGCCGTTTTCACCGACCAAATACGGGAAACGCCACGTCGCGCCGAAGCCGACAGTCGCGCCGGCAACGGTAAGGATATAAGTCAAACGGCTGGACCAAGTTTGACGGTTGGCATTTGAAGGGGAAGACATATTGAAACCGTGTCCGATTGAGATAAAGCGGAAATTTTACACGTGATTCTTAACAGAAATTGACTGAATGTTTTTCAACTGTCTAGTGATTTTCCATGTAAAAGACATATATTTCAGTGAATATTTCTGATGAGTATAAACCGATGAGGAAGAATCGGAGTTTATAAACAGATTAATCTGTTATTTTTCTACATCGGTGTATGGAAGTGAAATCTTGTTAATCACATTAATGATAGCATTTTAATAATAATGAAAGAGAGGGAATTTGAAATAAAAAACCATTTATACAAGGGGAAAAGTATAGATGGCAAAACACATTACGGGGAAAACGTCTTGCTCATAATCCTGCTTGGAACAAGCGTTACTCAGACAAACGAATTATATCGTAAATTGATTTTTTGCGTTAAATTGGGTTAAACCATATATTTAATGAGTATATGGATGAATATAAATGGAATTCTTGGATTTTATTTCAGAATTTCGGACAATCGATAAATTTCCATTCGCCGGGTTTCAGGTTTTCTGTTTCCAGATGTGCGAATCGCCGGCGGTGAAGGTGTTGCACGCGGTTGCCGGCGGCAGCAACCATGCGTTTGACTTGGTGGTATTTTCCTTCGGTAATGGTCAGCAGCAGGGTGCTCGGGTTTTCCAAAACGGCATCGGCGGCACAAACGGTTTCGTTTTCGTCGTGGAGCAGCACGCCGTTTTTCAAGGTTTCGCAGAGCGTTTCTCCTGTAGGGTGTTTGAGCGTTACTTCGTACAGCTTGGGAATTTTTCTGCTCGGAGAAGTCAGGTTGTGGTTCAGTTTGCCGTCGTTGGTAATCAGCAATACGCCGGTCGTATCCGCATCCAGCCTGCCGACCGCCTGCATATCGATGTTCCGCATATTGTCGGGGAACAGGCTGAATACGCTGCGGTAGTGCTTGGGTTTGTGCGAAGTTTCGTAATCTTCAGGCTTGTTGAGCATGATGTAGAAATAGGGTTCGGGAACGACGGTTACTGCTTCCCCGTCAATATCCAACGTTTCGACGGATGAGGAATCGATGTCTGCATCGGTGTCGTCCATGCAGATTCCGTTGATGAAAACATAACCGCCGGCAATCAGCCATTGGCACTGCTTGCGGCTTCCTATGCCTTGATATTGCAGGTATTTGATAAGTTTCATGATGGTATGGGAAATGTGGGATGAAAAAGACAGGACTGAGAAAGTCCTGTCATGTGCCGTATCCGAATCAGCTTCCAATCAGTTTGACCCTCTGTCCTGGATTGATGGTGTTCAGGTTGGGATTGAGCCGGCGGATGTCGTCGATATGGATATTGAAGCGCGCGGCGATACTTTTGAAGGTGTCGCCTTTGCGCGCGGTGTAGGATACTTTTTCAATACGGGTTTGGGCAGGGGCTGCCTGCGCCAGGCGGAGTACCTGTCCTTTTTGGATGGTGTTGCCTTTTATGTTGTTGGCGACAATCAGGTCGGCTACGCTGACGTTGTAGCGTTTGGCAATGTTGAACAGGGTGTCGCCTTCTACAACGCGGTGGATGCTGGCATGGAGCGGGGAGGTTTCGGCTTCGCCGTCGGCAGCTTTGGCTACGCGCGTTTCCAGACGTGCCCGGCGTTTGCCGTCGGCGGCAGCGGTATGTTGCGGAGATGCGGAAATTTTATGTTCGACAACTGTGTCAGGCGTGCCGATGACGGCAGAGATGGTTTCTTCAGCCTGTCGGCGCAGGTTGTTTCGGGCAACAAGCTGCATGAGTTCGTCTGCCGCCTGCATGTCGTTTTGGGGGACAATCTGCGCGAGTGTTGCGGTTTGGGTTTCAGACGGCATGGCGGTCTGTTTTTCGGTTTGAGGTTGCGCTGCGGCTGTCGCAAGGGCAGGTTCGGCAATGCGGACAAGGGGATCGGGTTCCGTACGGACGGTTTCCTGCGGCAAAGGTGCGACGGTAATGTCCGCTGTCTGTGCGGCGGCGGGTCGGATTCGGGCAATGCCGACGTTCACCGTGCCTGCCGGCATATTGGAACGGTAGGTGTCGGGCGTATTGTCGATGTCGATGGAAACGACGGATTCCGATGCCGTCTGAAGGGTCTTGCCGTTCTTGGCGACAAGGATGCTGCGTCCTGCGTTGACAAGGTTGCCGTTCAGGTTGTTGAGGCGTTTGATGTCGGCAATGCTCATGCCGGTTGCCGTCGAGATGTCGGACAAGCTGGTTTTGGCGGCAGGCGTATAGACTTCCCATGAAAACAGGCTGTCGGGTGCGGCGTTGAGGTAGTTGCTTTGGAAGGTTTGTACGGACGCGACAGGAAGCAGCAGTTTGCGTTTGCTTTTGGGGATGAACGCGGGGACGTTGAATGCGGGGTTTAGGGCGAGCAGCTCGCTTTGCGTGATGCCGGCAAGCCGGGCGATGGCTTCGTTGTCGAGCGGACGGTCCGGTTCGACTGCCTGAAAATAGGGTTTGTTGTCTATGTCGCTGATATTCATGCCGAAAGATTGGGGGGCGGCAATGATGTTGCGCACGGCGAGCAGCTTGGGAACATAGTTGCGCGTTTCGTTGGGCATACGCAGGTTTTCGTAGGTCGGTTCGAGCCCTTGGGCGCGGGCGCGGTTGATGGCGCGTCCGACGTTGCCTTCACCCCAGTTGTAGGCGGCAAAGGCGAGCGGCCAGTCGCCGAACAGTCCATAGAGGTATTGCAGGTAGTTGAGTGCGGCATCGGTGGCGGCGTAAACGTCGTGCCTGCCGTCGTAAACCGGTGTTTTTTCCAAGCCGTAATGCCTGCCGGTAGCGGGCATAAACTGCCATAATCCCGATGCGCCGACGTGTGATTTGGCTTTGGTAACGAACGCGCTTTCGATGAAGGGAAGCAGGGCGGCTTCGGCAGGCATATTGCGTTTTTTGACTTCGTTGGCAATATGGTACATATAGGGTCGGCTCCGGTTGACGACCCTGTCGAAATAGCTGCGGCTTGCGATGAATTTGCTTTCGTGGCGGCGTACCAGTTCGGGATTGACTTCGCCCATCCGGAAGCCTTGGCGCAGCTCGCCCCACAGGCTGCCGGATTGGAAATATTGTTTTGTCGGAGACAGGTCGAGTATTGAAGAGTTTAAGCGCATAATCGCCAAACCGATTTGGTGTGATGAGGTGTTTTGGGCGTATAGGAAACCCGGACAAACGGACAGACCCGAAGCGGTCAGTACGATGGTTTTGAGTTTGGACATAATCTATATCGGGAGGATAAACATATTTTATCGTCCGATGGTACTGTTTGACTGAAAAAGCGTCAAGTTTTACAGGAACTTTATGCGGATTCGGAAGTGGGCGGCCGATGTGTTTTTTGACAGAAATTCTGTTTGGAATAGAATATCGGTAGGCAATCTGTTTGAAACGGACGCAATATGGATGCATGGTTTGAAGATACGGCGATGGGGCGGTATGTTGCAAAATTGGAACAGGATTTCTTCGGGCGGTATCTGGATTCATACCGTTTTTCGGGAATGTGTGCGGTTCAGGTGGGCGGCAGGTGGCTGATGCCGTCTGAAGATGTTGTCTGTGTGCCGCGAGATATGTCGATGTCGGCGGAAAATATGGCTTTGGCAGATGTTTCTGCGGACATGCTGCTTTTCCCCCATACGCTTGAAGGCGGTGTTCCTTCGCAAATCTTGTCCGAGGCGTACCGGATATTGAAACCGTCCGGACGTTTGATGCTGACGGGTTTCAATCCGTATTCGCTCTGGGGATTCGGCCGTTGGTTTGACGGCGAACGCCTGCCGGAGAAACGGTTTTGTCTGCTGCTGTCCGGGTTGAAAAGGCAGCTTGCGGATGTCGGTTTCGATATTGAATTTGGGAAATTTATGGTGTATCTGCCGCCTGTTCCGTCGCTCGGGCAAATATGCTTTTGGCAGTTTATGGAAAAGGCGGGCGACCGTTGGTGGCCGCAGTGTGCCGCAGTGTACGGTTTGGTTTTGGTCAAAAGGGCGGCGGGCGTAACGCCCCTGCCCGCGTGGGACGGGTATTTGGGCGGCAAAGCCCTTGCGGCGGGTGCGGCAAGGGTTGCGGATTAGGGACAGCCGTCTTTCAGACGGCATCTGTCAGAAGAAATGTCGGGAGGGGTTATGCCGGAATTGCCGGAAGTGGAAACGACGTTGCGCGGCATCGCGCCGCATATTGAAGGGAAAACGGTGGAAGCCGTGATATTGCGCCAACTGAAGCTGCGCTGGCAGATCAATCCCGATTTGGGGGAGATTTTGTCCGGTCGGCAGGTTTTGTCTTGCAGCAGGCGTGCCAAATATCTGATTGTCCGTTTCCAAACGGGGATTTTGCTGATTCACTTGGGGATGTCGGGCAGTTTGCGGATTTTTACGCCGTCGGACGGACGTATCGGCAGGCCGGACAGACACGATCACGTCGATATTGTGTTTTCAGACGGCACGGTCATGCGTTACCGCGATCCGAGAAAGTTCGGCGCGATACTTTGGTATGAGGGAATCGAAGAACATCATCCGCTGTTGGAAAAACTGGGGCCGGAGCCTTTGTCGGAGGCATTTTGTGCGGATTATCTGTATGTGAGGCTGAAGGCGCAGAAGCGCGCGGTCAAACTTGCCCTGATGGACAATGCGGTCGTGGTCGGTGTGGGCAACATTTATGCCAATGAGAGCCTGTTCAGAGCGGGCATTTCGCCCCACCGTCCTGCCAACCGTCTGAAAAAGAAAGAGTGCGCGCTTTTGGTTGAAACCGTCAAAGCGGTGTTGCGGCGCGCCATTGAAACGGGCGGCAGTACCTTGAGGGATTTTGTGGACAGCGACGGCAAAAGCGGCTACTTCCAACAGGAATATACGGTGTACGGGCGGCACAATCAGCCGTGCCCCCGGTGCGGCGGTTTGGTTGTGAAAGAAACTTTGGGGCAGCGCGGCACGTTTTATTGCCCGAACTGTCAGAAATAGGGCGGAAAACGGTTTCAGACGGCATTTTATCGGTATGCCGTCCGAATGTTTCAACAACAAACACCGATTATCGGGAAAGAATTGCTCATGTCTTCAAATAAAGCTTCATTTTTTACACGTCTGCGCCGCTTGTGCCGCTTGACGGTCTGGCTGCTCAAAACCGGCAAAAACCTGCGCGGTATTGACGGCGGCTGTCCCGAGTCGCGCAATCGGGCGGTAATCGAGTTGGGCAGGGGGGCTTTGGCGGCTTTGGATATCGGATTGGAGGTGGGCAGGCCCGCACCCGAACATCCGAACGGTGTCTTGGTTGCCGCCAACCACGTGTCTTGGCTGGATATTTTCGCGATGAGCGCGGTTTATCCGAGCAGCTTTATCGCCAAGCAGGAAATCAAAAGCTGGCCGGTATTGGGCAAGATGGGGCAGAACGCGGGAACGGTGTTCATCAACCGCAATTCGCGGCGCGACATCGAACCGATTAACCGCGCCGTCTGCGAAACCTTGCAACGCGGTCAAAACGTCAGTTTTTTCCCCGAAGCGCGGACTTCCTCCGGACTGGGGCTCCTGCCCTTCAAAGCCGCGCTGTTCCAATCCGCCATCGATGCGGGGGCAAAGGTTTTGGCGGTCGCGCTGCGTTATTATGACGAAACGGGAAAAAGGACGGCCCATCCCTCATATGCCGATGTCGGTTTGCCGACCTGCCTGTGGCGCATCGTGTCTATGAAAAAATTGACGATAAAAGTCGATTTCGTTTGCGTGGCGGATGCGGCGGAAAGCGAAGACCGTTATGCTTTAAAAGATAAAATCGAAGAAAGCATCCGTGCTGTTGTCGCAGGCGATGCGGATGTTGCCGTCTGAAACCGGTTGTCAGAATGTGGCAGTATGATTCGCTTTTGCGGATGTATAGTGGATTAAATTTAAACCAGTACGGCGTTGCCTCGCCTTGCCGTACTA
>NZ_JAGTUI010000028.1:464-28591 GCF_018224585.1 Neisseria sp. Marseille-Q1983 | reverse complement strand
AAACCTGTGTTTGGGTTTCGGCTGTCGGGAGGGAAAGGAATTTTGCAAAGGTCTCGAATCGTCATTCCCGCGCAGGCGGGAATCCAGAACGCGGGACGGCGGCAATATTCAAAGGTTGTCTGAAAATTCAGAGGTTCTAGATTCCCGCCTTCGCGGGAATGACGGCGGAGCGGTTTCTGCTTTTCCGATAAATGACCGCAACCTAAAACCCATCCTTCCCGAGAAAACAGAAAAACAAAAACCTAAAATCCCGTCGTTATCGCGAAAGCAGTTGCTACGTTTACCGTCAAAAATGCCGTCTGAACGCTCAAGCCTTCAGACGGCATTTTTTATTTCAAACCCTTACAGGTAGAATTTTTCGATGACTTTCAGGTTGTCGTCTAATTTGTACACCAGCGGCTGACCGGTCGGGATTTCCAAGCCCATGATGTCTTCGTCGGAAATGCCCTCGATGTGTTTTGCCAGCGCGCGCAGGGAGTTGCCGTGCGCCGCCACCAAGACGCGTTTGCCGCTCAAAATCGCGGGGGCGATTTGGTCTTCCCAAAACGGTAATACGCGCTCCAGCGTTACTTTCAGGTTTTCGCCGTCGGGGATAACATCGGCAGGCAGATGGGCATAGCGGCGGTCTTTGTGTGCGGAAAACTCATCGTCTTTGTCCAAGAGCGGCGGCAGGGTGTCGTAGCTGCGCCGCCAGATGCGGACTTGCTCGTCGCCGTATTGTTCGGCGGTTTGTTTTTTGTCCAGGCCTTGCAGTCGGCCGTAGTGGCGTTCGTTCAGCCGCCAGGTTTTGATTTGCGGCACGAACAGTTGGTCGGATTCTTCCAAAACGATGTTGCAGGTCTTAATCGCGCGGGTCAGGACGGATGTGAAGGCGATGTCGAACTCATAGCCTTTTTCTTTCAGTTTTTTACCGGCGGCGGCAGCCTCGGCAAGCCCCTGCTCGCTCAGTTTCACATCGCGCCAGCCTGTAAACAGGTTTTTCGCGTTCCATTCGCTTTGTCCGTGGCGGATAAATACCAATTCCATATCGTCTCCAATCTGTAAAAGTGGGAAAGCCTTATTTATAACATATTTCCACATTGCCCGTATTTGATTCAGATTCAGACACGCGCCCACTATGGTTTGCCGTTTTGATTTACAATAATGTCCTTTGCTTTACATTCCGCATACACAATGAATACGCAACCGCACGCTTCCCATACCGATTCCAATACGCTGATACTCGGTCAATACGCCGAACGCGCCTATCTCGAATACGCCATGAGCGTGGTCAAAGGCCGCGCACTGCCTGAAGTTTCAGACGGCCAAAAGCCCGTGCAGCGGCGCATTTTGTTTGCCATGCGCGATATGGGTTTGACGGCGGGCGCGAAACCGGTGAAATCGGCGCGCGTGGTCGGCGAGATTTTGGGCAAATACCATCCGCACGGCGACAGTTCCGCCTATGAGGCGATGGTGCGGATGGCTCAGGATTTTACCTTGCGCTACCCCTTAATCGACGGCATCGGCAACTTCGGTTCGCGCGACGGCGACGGGGCGGCGGCGATGCGCTACACCGAAGCGCGGCTCACGCCGATTGCGGAATTACTGTTGTCCGAAATCAATCAGGGGACGGTGGATTTTGTGCCGAACTACGACGGCGCGTTTGAAGAACCTGTACACCTGCCTGCACGTCTGCCTATGGTGTTGCTCAACGGCGCGTCAGGCATCGCGGTAGGTATGGCGACCGAAATTCCGCCGCACAATTTGAACGAAGTGACGCAGGCGGCGATTGCGCTGTTGAAAAAGCCGACGCTGGAAACTGCCGACCTGATGCAATATATTCCCGCGCCCGATTTTGCCGGCGGCGGTCAAATCATCACGCCGGCGGACGAATTGCGCCGGATTTACGAAACCGGCAAGGGCAGCGTACGTGTGCGTGCGCGTTACGAAATCGAGAAGCTGGCGCGCGGACAATGGCGCGTCATCGTAACCGAGCTGCCGCCGAACGCCAACTCTGCCAAAATCCTTGCCGAAATCGAAGAGCAAACCAATCCGAAACCGAAAGCGGGTAAAAAGCAGCTCAACCAAGACCAGCTTAATACCAAAAAGCTGATGCTGGATTTAATCGACCGCGTGCGCGACGAGTCCGACGGCGAACATCCCGTGCGTCTGGTGTTCGAGCCGAAATCCAGCCGCATCGATACCGATACCTTCATCAACACGCTGATGGCGCAGACTTCGCTGGAAGGCAATGTGTCCATGAACTTGGTGATGATGGGACTGGACAACCGCCCCGCGCAGAAAAACCTGAAAACGATTTTGCAAGAATGGCTGGATTTCCGCGTCGTGACCGTAACACGTCGTCTGAAATTCCGTTTGAACCAAGTGGAAAAACGGCTGCACATTCTCGAAGGCCGTCTGAAAGTCTTTCTGCACATCGACGAAGTGATTAAAGTCATCCGCGAATCGGACGACCCGAAAGCCGATTTGATGGCGGCATTCGGGCTAACCGAAATCCAAGCCGAAGACATTTTGGAAATCCGCTTGCGTCAGTTGGCGCGTTTGGAAGGGTTCAAACTCGAAAAAGAATTGAACGAATTGCGCGAAGAACAAGGCCGTCTGAATATCCTTTTGGGCGACGAAAACGAAAAACGCAAGCTGATTATCAAAGAGATGCAGGCGGACATGAAACAATACGGCGATGCGCGCCGCACGCTGGTGGAAGAGGCCGGACGCGCCGTGCTGACGCAAACCACCGCCGACGAACCCATCACGCTGATTCTGTCGGAAAAAGGCTGGATACGCAGCCGTGCCGGACACAACCTCGATTTGAGCCAAACCGCGTTCAAAGAAGGCGACCGCCTCAAACAAACTCTCGAAGGCAGAACGGTTTTGCCCGTCGTCATTCTCGATTCATTGGGCAGAACCTACACGCTCGATGCCGCCGAAATCCCCGGCGGACGCGGCGACGGCGTGCCGGTTTCATCCTTAATCGAGCTGCAAAACGGCGCGAAACCCGTTGCGATGTTGACAGGATTGCCGGAACAACATTATTTATTATCAAGCAGCGGCGGCTACGGCTTCATCGCCAAGCTGGGCGACATGGTCGGGCGCGTGAAAGCGGGTAAAGTGGTCATGACCGTGGACAGTGGCGAAACCGTTTTGCCGCCGGTTGCCGTCTATGCTTCTTCGCTGATCAACCCCGACTGCAAAATCATTGCCGCCACCAATCAAAACCGCGTCCTCGCCTTCCCCATCGGCGAATTGAAAATTATGGCGAAAGGCAAAGGACTGCAAATCATCGGATTAAACGCCGGCGAATCGATGACGCATACCGCCGTTTCTTCCGAGCCGGAAATCCTGATTGAAAGCGAAGGCAGGCGCGGCGCGGCGCACAAAGACCGCATCTCCGTCTCCCTGCTTGAGGCAAAACGCGGCAAAAAAGGCAAACTATTACCCATATCGGGCAGCCTGAAACAGCTTTCTTCCCCGAAATAAACCCGATTCTGCACATATTATGGTAATTTCCAATACCCGCGAACTTGAGAAACTCAAAGACCGGATTCCCAATCTGATCAACATCATCCGCGTCGCCATCGTTTTCCCGCTGATGATTATGCACATCCTCGGGCTGGAAACCGGCAGCCGTGCGAACCTGCACGCTTCGTGGACGGCGTGGGCGTTTTATGTTTGGCTCGCCATTGCCTGCTGGCTGATTTTCTTTTCCATCATCCATCCGCATTGGCAATGGCAGTCGCTGAAAATGCCGCGTTTCAGCGCGGTGGCGGACATCACGATGATCGGCGTGCTGACCTACCTGTTCGGCGGCATCGATTCCGGCTTCGGCATCCTGATCCTGCCCTTCGTCGTCTGCTCCTGCCTGCTCAGCTACGGGCGTTATCCCCTGCTCTATTCCAGCTACGCCGCCATCCTGCTGATATTCAACGCCATTGCCGACGGCGATATCGGCAAATACCCGCTCATATCGGATACCCGTACCGCCTCGGCAACCTTCATCCTCGTCGCCGCCTCCTATCTTTCCGCCATCTTCACCTCACTGTCGGTCAAATACATCGACAGCGCCGGCCAACTGGCCCGCGACAACCACCTCGCCTACCGGCGCATCAAAGGCTTGAGCCAAACCGTACTCGAACGCGTTCAGGAAGCCGTCGTCGTCATCAATACCGAAAGGCTGGCGGTGCTGTTCAACCGGAAGGCGAAAGACCTTTTCCCCGCGCTCGAAATCGGACGGCGTGCCGACCTGTCCGATTCTGCCGCCGAACTGTGGAATCAAGCCTCTCCGCACACTTTCGAATACGTCCTCGGCACACCCGGCCTGAACGCCGGCATCCGCGCCGTTCCGGTCAACAAAGGGCCGGACAAGCTGCTCATCCTCTACATCCGCCCGCAGAGCGAAATTCAGGCGGAAGCCCTGTCCGTCAAACTTGCCGCGCTCGGACAACTGACCGCCAACCTCGCCCACGAAATCCGCAACCCGATGTCCGCCATCCGCCACGCCAACGACCTGCTGCGCGAAAATATGGAAGCGGGGGCGGCAGATCCGTTCAACGCCAAATTGTGCAAAATCATCGACGGCAACGTCTGCCGTATCGACAAAATGCTCGAAGACATTTCCTCGCTCAACAAGCGCAACAAAACCGAACGCGAAACCATCGGCCTGATACCGTTTTGGGAAGAATTCAAACAAGAGTTCCTGCTCGGCCATCCCGATGCCGCCGGCTGCATCCGTCCGGATATTCAAGGCGGCAGCCTGACTGCCTATTTCGATCCCGCCCACCTGCGGCAAATTATGTGGAACCTCGCCAACAACGCGTGGCGGCACAGCCGCAAACAGCCCGGCTCGATTTCCGTCACCATCCGCCCCGCGCAAAAAAACACCGTCTGCATCCTCTTTGCCGACGACGGCGGCGGCGTTCCGCCCGAAGTGCAGGAACACCTGTTCGAACCCTTTTACACCACGGCGGAAAACGGCACCGGCCTCGGGCTGTATGTCGCCCGCGAACTGGCGCACGCCAATTTCGGCGATTTGACCTACCTGCCGGAAGCCAAATGTTTCGAACTCACATTACCGGAAAAAACCAATGACTGAACTGCAACACCCCGTCCTCGTCGTCGATGACGAAACCGACATTCTCGACCTGATGGAAATGACCCTGATGAAAATGGGCTTGCGCGTCCATACCGCGTCAGGCGTTGCCGAAGCCAAAAACAAGCTCGACAGCCAACGCTATTCGCTCGTCCTGACCGATATGCGTATGCCCGACGGCTCGGGGCTGGAAGTCGTCCAACACATCAACAGCCGTGCACTCGACATCCCGATTGCCGTCATTACCGCCTTCGGCAATGCCGATCAGGCACAGGAAGCCCTGCGTTGCGGCGCGTTCGACTACATCCAAAAACCCATCACCCTCGCCCGGCTGCGTTCCCTCGTCAAATCGGCAATTTCCGTTTCCGAAAACCAAAACAAAATCCCCGAACCGCCCATTCAGACGGCATCCCCCGTTTCTCCCCCCATGCCGTCTGAAGCCCCGGAACCTGCAAACGCAATACCGGCGGCACCGCCCGTTTCCGCCGCCCTTCCCTATGCGGAACCCGATATGCCCCGCCTGCTCGGCAGCTCTCCGCAGATGGTCGAAATCCGCCACCTCATCCGCCGCCTCGCGCCCGGCAAAGTACCCGTCTATATTTCCGGCGAATCCGGTACAGGTAAAGAACAGGCGGCGCGCACCATACACGAACTGTCCGACCGCGCGGACAAACCCTTTGTCGCCGTCAACTGTGGCGCGATTCCCGAAAACCTCATGGAAAGCGAATTTTTCGGCTACCGCAAAGGCAGCTTTACCGGTGCCGACAAAGACCATGCCGGTTTCTTCCGCCATGCCGACGGCGGTACGCTCTTCCTCGACGAAGTGGCCGACCTGCCCCTTTCCATGCAGGTCAAACTCTTGCGTGCGATTCAAGAAAAAGCCGTGCGCCGTATCGGCGACGCGACCGAGCAGCCCGTCGATGTCCGCATCGTCTGCGCCACCCACAAAAACCTCGAAGCCCTTGTCGAAAGCGGCGCATTCCGCCAAGACCTGTATTACCGCCTCAATGTCGTCAGCCTCAATATGCCGTCCCTGCGTGAAATGCGCGAAGACTTGAAGCTGCTCATCCCCTACCTCCTGTACAAACACAGCCACAACAACCGGCCTTACACACTCTCCCCCGCCGCGCAACAGATGCTCCTGAATTACAGTTATCCGGGCAATTTCCGCGAACTCGAAAACATCCTCGAACGCGCCGTCGCCCTGTGCGTCGGACATACCGTGCAAATCGACGACCTGCAAATCCAAGATGTGCGCCACAAACCCGTCCGGACGGGAACCGCCGTCCCTGTCGCCGATACCTTGCCGTCTGAAACAGCCGCCGCGCCGTCCCGCTTTCTCCCGTTCGACCCCGATACCATGCAGATACAGGACTATCTCGACAAAATCGAACGCGACATCATCGAACAAGTCCTCAAACAAACCGAAGGCAACCGCACGCAGGCCGCCAAACGCTTGGGCATCAGCTTCCGTTCCATGCGCTACCGTATGGAACGCCTCAACATCGGCTGACGGCAAAACAACAGCCTGCCCACCCGAAAAAATGCCGTCTGAAACGGCACGGAAAAGCGGGTACCGCCCCTTGCTTCCGAACAAACAAAACTGCCATGACCGACATCCTTATTGACAACACCGCCACCGAAACCGTCCGCGCCCTGATACGGGCATTCCCCCTCGTGCCCGTTTCCCAACCGCCCGAACAAGGCAGCTACCTCCTTGCCGAGCACGATACCGTCAGCCTCAAGCTTGTCGGGGAAAAAAGCAGCGTCATCGTCGATTTTGCCTCCGGCGCAGCACAATACCGGCGCACAAAAGGCGGGGGCGAACTTATCGCCAAAGCCGTCAACCACACCGCGCACCCCACCGTTTGGGACGCGACCGCCGGATTGGGGCGCGACAGCTTCGTCCTCGCCTCGCTCGGACTGACCGTTACCGCCTTCGAGCAACATCCCGCCGTCGCCTGCCTGCTTTCAGACGGCATCCGCCGCGCCCTCCTCAATCCCGAAACGCAAGACACCGCCGCGCGCATCAACCTCCATTTCGGCAACGCCGCCGAACAAATGCCCACACTTGTCCAAACACAAGGCAAACCCGACATCGTCTATCTCGACCCCATGTATCCCGAACGCCGCAAAAGTGCCGCCGTCAAAAAAGAAATGGCTTACTTCCACCAGCTCGTCGGCGAAGCGCAAGACGAGGCCGCCCTCCTCCATACTGCACGCCAAACGGCAAAAAAACGCGTCGTCGTCAAACGCCCCCGCCTCGGCGGATTGCTTGCCGGGCAAAGCCCCGCCTACCAATACACCGGCAAAAGCACCCGCTTCGACGTTTACCTGCCCTACGGAGCGGACAAGGGATAACGCCCCTTCAAGCCCCGATAAAAAATGCCGTCTGAAACCCTGCGTTCCAGACGGCATTTCGACAGGCAGCAGCCTATTTCGGCAATACCAAAAACTTAATCAATAACTCTTTGAACACAAAACCGAACACGCCCAAGCCCAAGACTAAAAACAAAATGGCGATGCCGAATTTGCCCGCTTTAGACTCCTTGCCCAAATTCCAAACGATAAAACCTAAAAAAATAATCAGGCCGGTCAGGCAGATTTTCAACGCCCAATCGGCAAAAACCGCTTCATCCATATTTTTTCCTATTGTTGATGTGTATGCCATACGCGATAAGGGTTTCAGACGGCATCTGCTGTCCAATGCCGTCTGAAACACACAATCAGCGCGCGAGTGCCTGTTTCAAATCGTCAATCAAATCGCCAACATATTCCAAACCGACCGACAGGCGCACCAATCCGGGGCGGATGTTGGCGGCGAGTTTTTCTTCGGGCTGCATCCTGCCGTGCGTGGTTGTCCACGGATGGGTGATGGTCGAGCGCACATCGCCGAGGTTGGCGGTGCGGGAAAAGAGTTCCACGCCGTCCACGACTTTCCACGCGGCTGCTTGGTCGGCGACTTCAAAGCCGATGACGATGCCGCCGCCGTTTTGCTGTTTGCGGATAAGCTCCGCCTGCGGATGGTCGGGCAATCCGGTGTAGTACACGGCTTGAACCTGCGGCTGCGCTTGCAGCCATTGGGCGATTTTCAGGGCGTTGTCGAACTGTTTTTCCATACGCAGCGACAGGGTTTCCACGCCGCTCAACAACTGCCATGCGTTAAACGGCGACATCGCCAGCCCGCAAGAGTTGCAGTAAACGGCGACCTGCGCCATCAGTTCTTCCGAACCCGCCAACACGCCGCCCATCACGCGTCCGTGTCCGTCTATGGCTTTGGTTGCGGAAGAAACGGAAATATCTGCGCCGTGCTTCAAAGGCTGAGAGCCGATGGGCGACAGCAGGCTGTTGTCCACCACCAAAATCGCGCCGATGCTGTGCGCCAATTCCGCCAATGCCTCCAGGTCGGCCACTTCGCCCAAGGGGTTGGACGGCGTTTCCAAAAACAGCAGTTTGGTGTTGGCTTTGACGGCGGCTTTCCATTCGTTTATATCAGTCGGCGACACGTGGCTCACTTCGATACCGAATTTGGTAACGATGTTATTGATAAAGCCGACGGTCGTGCCGAACAGGCTGCGGCTGGAAATCACATGGTCGCCCGCCTGCAAGAAGGTGAAAAACGCCGCCTGAATCGCGGACATGCCGGTCGAAGTGGCGACCGCGCGTTCCGCACCTTCCAATGCGGCGATGCGTTTTTCAAAGGCGGCTGTAGTCGGGTTGGCAGTACGGGTATAAGTGAACCCTTTGATTTTTTTTGAAAACAAATCGGCAGCGTGTTGGGCGTTGTCCCACATGAAGCTGCTGGTCAGAAACAAGGCCTGATTGTGTTCGCGGTATCCGGTTTGTTCTTTGCCGCCGCGTATGGCGAGCGTTTGCGGATGAAGTTTTTTGCTCATCGGTGATTCCTCGGTTTTGTCCGTTCAAAAACGGGGCGCGCGCCCATTGTTTAATTTATAGTGGATTAAATTTAAACCAGTACAGCGTTGCCTCGCCTTGCCGTACTATCTGTACTGTCTGCGGCTTCGTCGCCTTGTCCTGATTTAAATTTAATCCACTATATTAATATTTTGCGCCCGTTCCGTGTGCCTTTCAAGTCGGACGGGCAGGAAAATGCCGTCTGAAACGGCTTTCAGACGGCATGACGGTCAGCGTTTGTATTTTAACTCGTACTTGATGTCGTTGAGGATTTTGCGGACATCGTGTTCCAACACGTCTTCGACTACCGCCCCCGCCTGCTCGTGCAGCATCTGCTGGAGCTGGTAGGTAAAAACCGCCATCTGCTTCTGCACCGCCGTACGGATGATGCCGTTGACGGTATCGGTCAGATGCGGGCGCAGGCGTTTGATCAGCCGTTCGGTCAGCTCCTGTTCGGACAGGCAGAACACTTCGCGCCGGTTGACGGCTTTCGGGTTCAGGATATTGAGTTGGACGGGCATCAACGTTTCTTCCGCATCGTTTTCCCCGTTTTCCGAAACCGCCGGCTCATTCGTGCCGGATTCTGCCTCGTCGGCGTTTTCCCCGTCCCCAATCTGTGCGGTTTCAAATTCGACACTGTCTTTTTTGGCATCAAACCAGATTTTCCGCTGCGATTCAATGTGTTTTTCCGAAACCGACATTTGCAGGGAAGCCTGCGCGTTGAGCCAGTTTTCCTGAAGAATAACCATCGGGTCGGTTTCGATTTCTTCCCCGCAATCGGCAACGGCGGCATTGTGCTCCTCCTGCCATTTCTTCAGATACGCCTTTAACACACGGTTTCGGCTTGCATCGTCCAATTTCGGTGCGGGCGAACCCTTTGCCGCTTCGGAAGTTTGAACCGGCGGCACACGGTCGGGCGCGGTATTCATACGGCGCGTCCGGCGCAGGTTTTCCAAGCGTTTTTCCCAATTCGGCTCTTTATCCTGATTGTTCGTATCCATTTTTTCGGCTTCCGGTCCTTAATCTTTGCAGGCGGACAAACCCCGCCTGAAGCGCGTTTGATATAATCGCGCATTTTAACAGATTCGCGAGGATACATCATGAGCAGCATCGAACAGCGTTTGGAATATCTGGAAGAGGCAAACGATGTGCTGCGTATGCAGAACCACGTCCTGTCCACCGCCTTCAAAGCCTTAATCCGCGCCCTTCCCGCAGACACCGCCGAAGTCGCGGTCGAGTCGATTCAGCTTGCTTTTGAAGATGCCTTGGCAGAATTGAGCTATGAGGACAGCCCGCATACGGATTTGTTCCACGACGTTACTTATGCGTTTTTCCGTGAAAAAGAACGTTAATTTTATGTTAAACTGATTTTTTAGGATTTTTGATTACCGAAAGGAATGTTGATGAATATGAAAAAATGGATTGCCGCCGCCCTTGCCTGTTCCGCGCTCGCGCTGTCTGCCTGCGGCGGTCAGGGCAAAGATACCGCCGCGCCCGCCGCAAACCCCGACAAAGTGTACCGCGTGGCTTCCAACGCCGAGTTTGCCCCCTTTGAATCTTTAGACTCGAAAGGCAATGTCGAAGGCTTCGACGTGGATTTGATGAACGCGATGGCGAAGGCGGGCAATTTTAAAATCGAATTCAAACACCAGCCGTGGGACAGCCTTTTCCCCGCCTTGAACAACGGCGATGCGGACGTTGTGATGTCGGGCGTAACCATTACCGACGACCGCAAACAGTCTATGGACTTCAGCGACCCGTATTTTGAAATCACCCAAGTCGTCCTCGTTCCGAAAGGCAAAAAAGTATCTTCTTCCGAAGATTTGAAAAAGATGAACAAAGTCGGCGTGGTAACCGGCTACACGGGCGATTTCTCCGTTTCCAAACTCTTGGGCAACGACAACCCGAAAATCGCGCGCTTTGAAAACGTTCCCCTGATTATCAAAGAACTGGAAAACGGCGGCTTAGATTCCGTAGTCAGCGACAGCGCGGTCATCGCCAATTATGTGAAAAACAATCCGACCAAAGGGATGGACTTCGTTACCCTGCCCGACTTCACCACCGAACACTACGGCATCGCGGTACGCAAAGGCGACGGGGAAACCTTAAAAGTAATGAACGATGCGTTGAAAAAAGTACGCGAAAGCGGCGAATACGACAAAATCTACGCCAAATATTTTGCCAAAGAGGGCGAACAGGCCGCAAAATAAGCCCGCCCGTCCGAACACAATGCCGTCTGAAGCCCTTTCAGACGGCATTTTTTATTGTCTGTGCCGTTTTGTGTCGGGACGGCAATGTCGGCGGCGCGGCATTGTTATGCCGCCATTTGGGTTTTCAGACGGCATCGGGGGCTTTGTTGGACTTCAGACGGCACCGTCATTCCCACCCCGAACTGTCGGGCAGTAGCAGTTTTTAAAGATTATAAAAACCCGTCATTCCCACGCAGGCGGGAATCCGGACCATTGGACAGCGGCAATATTCAAAGATTATCTGAAAGTTTGAGATTCTAGATTCCCGTTTCCACGGGAATGACGAAAAGTCACGGGAATGACGAAAAGTCACGGAAATAACGAAAAGTCGTGATGACGGCGCATCCGCCCGACCGTCATTCCCGCGCAGGCGGGAATCCAGAACGTCGGGTAGCAGCAATATTCAAAGGTTAGCTGAAGCTTTAGAGATTCTAGATTCCCGTTTTCACGGGAATGACAAAAAGTTGCGGACAGCAGGGGAATGACGGAGTTTCAGACGGCATTTAATGCCTTGTCAGGCTTCAGACGGCATCGCCCGCCTGTTTTGATATGGCGGCAAACCGCCCCGACAAAAAAAACAATCCGGAACGCGTCTGACCGTTCCGGATTGTTTCCAAGCACATCCGCGCATCAAAACATACGGCGCACGCCCATATTGACCTGCCAATTCTGACGCATCTTGTGCATCGAAGACCTTTGCGCCTCAAAATAAAGCTGCCGTCCGTTTTCGGCATTACGGTGTACCACGCCCAAGCCGTATTCCAACCAGCCGCCTCGGTGTTTGAATTCCTCCACGGCAGAACCGTTGAACCTGTGGCGGATCGTGCCGATAAACTCGCGTTTGTACATCAGCTTGCCGTAAATGTTCAGCCTGCCGCCGTCCAAACCGTCCACGCCCGCCCGAAAGCCGAACCGCCCCATCAGGCTGCGGAAGTTGTCCGTCTCGGCATCCAGCCCGTTTGACAGCGAAAAGCCGTAGCCGCGTGTAAACCAGTAGGACAACTGCGCTTCCGGCTGCCACCAATAGGTTTTGCCGCCGTCCTGTTTTTCCATCCGCCTGCCGGTTTCGGCGGAAAGCATATAGGCATTCAGGCGCGCCTCGTCCGATTCGACCCGTTTGCCGGCGTAATTGGTCAGCCCGTAGCTGCCCTTATATCGGGCGATGTTGGCGACCAAATCGTAATAAGCCCTGCTTTCCCGGTTGAGCCAGGTGGAATAAACGCCTGCCGACCTGCCGTAGATTTTGCCGCTTCCGGCATAGTCTTCGGGGGTGTAGGACGATTGGAGGTGGCGGAGCATCAGCCCTTTGTAATGAATCCATTTGTCGCCGAACCCCGTCCTGTTGAAGCCGCCGGCAAAACCCCAATAGCGGTTGCTGTAACCGCCCACGCGGTAATCGCTGCGGCTGCCGGCAAATTTTCCGCCGACGCGTTTGATCCAAACGTTGTTGTCTTCCTGCGGCGTTCCGTCGGCGTGGATTTCGCCCATACGCTGCACCAGCGTTTCATCGGAAACCGCGTTCAACTGATATAACGCCTCGCCGAAAAGGACGCTGCTCGATGCGCCCGTCGACAGGGTGGCCGGGTAGAGGTAGAAGTCCCGCTTGCCGTCTGCGGAAATATTGACCTTTTTGGAATCACCCGACTCGCCCAAGGCAAAACACCACCCTCCCTGTTCCGTACAGCGGACATTTAATTCGTATGACGCTTTTGTGTTTTCGGCATCGCCTTTGTTTTCGACCAGCTTTAAAAACTCCCTGCCCGTCGTTTTTGCCTTGGCATTGTCTTCATATTCGATGACGTGTACGCCTTCGCTGCCTTTCCGGGTAATCAGCTTGTCCGATTCGCCTTTGACGATGTCGCCATACATTTTGAACACGCCGCCATCGCCCTTGAGATTGCTCACGGACACTTTGACGAATTTATTGCTGTCGCTAAATTCGACCTGCGCGTCTTCCGACAAATCCAACTCTTTCAGCATCGAATCATTGGTAACCGTCCAGCGCGCGCCGTTGCTCATTTTGAGGTTGACGGTATTTTTTGTTTTGTCGTCGATCGCGCTGTCTTTAATCCAACCGTTTTCATCGAAGAAATCTTCATATTCTTTGATTTTTGCTTCGTCTCTCTCAATGCTTTTTATGCTGCTTTCTTTTGATTTCTCTTTTGCTTTTATTTGTTTTTCTATTTTTTGTTTTTCTTTTTCTTGTGAGCCATCTTCCTTGAGTTTAGCCAATTCTTCCTTGAGTTTAGCCAATTCTTCATCCAGCTTAGGCAATTTTTCCTGTTGGCGAACTAGACGTTTCCTTGCATTGTCGATATCTTTTTCCGTGGGCGGTACATTCCCATCCGCATCCACGGTTACGGAGAACATATCTTTCCCTTTGGCAAAGCTCCTTTTCCCGATATGGGCCTCCCCTTCAAAATAAGAGTCTTTGTTGGCGAGGTTCACGCTCACGCTGCCGCCGTTGTAGGCGAAAATATCGCCTTTGATTTTGACAACCTTGTCTTCCCCGCCGACAACCTCGACTTTGCTGTTTTTCCCGTCAATCGCAAACGCGCTGCCTATGCTTTTGGGTCTGCCTTGCTCATCATAAACCGGCGTTGCAACGATATCGACATTCCCACGGAAAATCGCTTCCATCTTAGAACCTTCCGGAATCTGCTTCTTATTGCCGGTTCTTTTGCTTGAATAGAAGCCAAAACCGTTGTTTTCCGCCTCTTCCTGTCCGTTCCTATCGATTTTAATGTTTACGTCGCCCTTGAACTCCATCGTGGTGATGCTTGGAGAAGCGTTGTTGAGGTTGATGCCGTAGTTACCATAGTGGTTGGCGGTAATGCCCTGTCCTCTCTCTTTTCCTGATTTGATGTTGATATTCAGCGTCGAGCCTTCTTCGGAAACAAGACGATATTCTCCCACTTTTTCACTATTATTAAACAATAGGATACCTTCGTTACTAGTGTTGCTATCCGCATCCATATTGATGGTATTGCGCCCTTTAAAGGTAAGCGTTGCCGGCGCCAAGCTTCTGGATACATTCGTATTGATTTGATCATAAGACATAATGCCGGTATTCGCGTTATGGGCGGCTATGGTTACGTTTTCAAAAGTAACCTTGTTTTCGCCCTCATAGCTTTCATCCGCCAACATCACCGCGCCGCCTCTCTTCTCCCCTCTAGCTTCGCTTAAGTCGTACGAATAACCTGAATGGTTTATCTTTGTTTCAAGCGATTTATTGTCAATCGTCGGCGGAGCATCGGCAGAGCCGTCTGCCAATTTGCCTTTTATCGTAATGTTGTTCGTACCGCCGTTGGCGGCAATGATAAGGGAATTTAAGGGTTTGACTTCGGTTTCGCCATCAAAGGTATAGTTGTTCTCTTGCCCTTGTTTTGCGAGGACGAGGGTGTAGTTGTCTGTCTTCTCTATCGTTCCACTGCTTGCAGCGTCCGCCCCTTGCGCGTGCATAGAAGCGGCTGCAAAACCAAGTAAGATGCACTGAACTGTCTTTTTTTGTTTCATCAGTTTTTCCATTTTGAAGATATGTGATTTTTATCATTATATGCTTAAATCATTGACACACCAAAAAAAAAAAAAAAAAAAAAAAAAAAAAAAAAATGGATTGTTTGATACTCCAATGTTTTTTATATGTTTTTATCTTGTGATGCAGAACGGGAATCTGTATCACGTCATTCCCACGAAAGTGGGAATCTAGAAACTCAAAGTTGCAAGAATTTATCGGAAACGGCTGAAACCGAACGGTCTGGATTCCCGCCTGCGCGGGAATGACGGGGCGGGGCGATGCCGTCTGAAACTTCGTCATTCCCGCAACTCTTCGTCATTCCTGCAATTTTTCGTCATTCCCGCGAAAGCGGGAATCTAGAACTTCTGAATTTTCAGACGACTTTTGAATATTGCCGCTACCCCAAGGGCTAGATTCCCACTTTCGTGGGAATGACGATTTGGAAATTACCCGAAACCCAAAACAACTGAAACCTAACACACTGGATTCCCGCCTGCGCGGGAATGACGGCAAACGGGGGATGGGGCATCACGATGCGGCGGCAATGTGTCCGGAATGGGGCGGTTTATCCGAAAAAGCCCATTTTGACTTGGATGAGTTTTTCCAGTTCGTTCAGGATGCGCCGACGCGAGACGAAAAAGATGATGTGGTCGCCGTCTTGGATGACGGTTTCGGTATGGTGGCCCATAATGGTTTCGCCGGTTTCGGCGCGGACGACGGCGGCAATGTGGCAGCCTTCGGGCCATTTGATGCCGCTGATGCGCCTGCCGATGATGGCGGAAGTTTTTTTGTCGCCGTGTGCGACGACTTCGATGGCTTCCGCCGTGCCGCGCCGGATGGGGTGGACGGCAACGATGTCGCCGCGCCGGATGTGGGCGAGTATCGAGCCGATGGTAATGAGGTGGGGGGAGACGACGATGTCGATTTTGTTGCCTTCGAGCAAATCGACGTAGCTTGAGCGGTTGACGATGCCGATAACGCGTTTCGCTCCGAGGTTTTTCGCCAAAAGGGCGGACATAATGTTGCTTTCGTCGTCGTTGGTCAGGGCGCAGAATACGTCGATTTCGTCGATGTATTCGTTGTCGAGCAGGGTTTCGTCGGTTGCCGAACCTTGCAGGACGAGGGTGTTGTCGAGGTTTTCGGCTATCCATTCGGCACGGCGCGACCGGCATTCGATGATTTTGACGTTGTATGCGTGTTCGAGCTGCTTAGCGAGGCGGTAGCCGATGTTGCCTCCGCCGGCAATCATGATGCGGCGGGTGCTGGTTTCTTTGGGGCGCAATTCGGGTATGACCGCGCCGATGTTTTCGGCAGCGGCGGCAAACAGGATTTCGTCGCCTTCGATGATGACGGTTTGCGGCGTGGGGACGATGAGGCGGTTGTTGCGGTAAACGGCGCAGATTTGGCAGTCGGCCCCGTCGGGCAAATCTTGGGCGATGTCGGCAATTTCGCGGTTGACGAGCAGTCCGCCGCGCCGCGCCTGTATGATGACCATCCGCACGCGGTCGTCTGCAAAACGTAAAACCTGCAATGCGCCCGGGCAGTCTATCAGGCCGGCAAGCTGTTCGGTAACGAGCTGTTCGGGGCTGATGGTTTCGGTTATGCCGAATATGGAAAGGCTGCCGTTTTCGTTGTTTTCGAGCTTGGGGCTGAGGTATTCGAGGTATTCGCTGGAACGGACGCGCGCGATGCGGCCGGGGATGTTGAACAGGTCGGCGGCAACTTTGCAGGCGACGATGTTGGTTTCGTCGCTGCGGGAGAGCGCGAGCAGCAAGTCGGCATCTTCCGCGCCGGCGCGTTCTAATGTGAAGGGGGATGCGCCGTTGCCGAAAACGGTTTGGACATCGAGGCGGCTGCCTGTTTCCTGCAATGCTTTTTCGTCGATGTCGATAACGGTTACGTCGTTGTTGGGTATGGCGGCAAGGTTTTGCGCGACGGTAGAACCTACCTGTCCGTTGCCTAAAATGAGGATTTTCACGGTGTGGGTCGCCGAGTGATGAAATGGGGGATTGTACCGCAACCGGGGGCGGAAATGCCGTCTGAAGGCAGATTTTGCGTTCAGACGGCATGGTGCCTCAAGATTCGACGGGGATGATGCCGATTTTTGCCTGCCATTTGCGCGGTGCGGTGGCGTGGATGGATTCGCCTTTGCTGTCCACGGCGACGGTTACGGGCATATCTTTGACTTCAAATTCGTAAATGGCTTCCATACCCAATTCGGGGAATGCCAAGACTTTGGAGGATTTGATGGCTTTTGCCACGAGGTATGCCGCGCCGCCGACTGCCATGAGGTACACGGCTTTGTTGTCGGCGATAGCTTCGCAGGTGGCTGCGCCGCGCTCGGATTTGCCGATCATGCCCAAGAGGCCGGTTTGTTCGAGCATTTGGCGGGTGAATTTGTCCATGCGGGTGGCTGTGGTCGGACCTGCTGGACCAACGACTTCATCGCCGACCGGATCGACGGGGCCGACGTAGTAAATCAGGCGGTTGGTGAAATCGACGGGCAATTCTTCGCCTTTGTCGAGCATATCGACGAGGCGTTTGTGTGCAGCATCGCGGCCGGTGAGGATTTTGCCGTTCAACAGCAATACGTCACCGGTTTTCCAGCTGGCGACTTCTTCTTTGGTCAGCTTATCGACATCAATGCGTTTGCCGTTGTCGGGGCTGTAAGTCAAATCGGGCCAGTCTTCAACGCGCGGCGGGGTCAGTTCGACCGGACCCGAGCCGTCCAATTCGAACTCGACGTGGCGGGTGGCGGCGCAGTTCGGAATCATGGCAATCGGTTTGGAAGCGGCATGGGTCGGGTAATCGAGGATTTTGACGTCCAACACGGTGGTCAGCCCGCCCAAACCTTGTGCGCCGATGCCCAACGCGTTGACTTTTTCAAAGAGTTCGAGGCGCAGGGCTTCTGTGGTGGACAATTCCGCACCGGACGCGGCTTTTTCCTGCAACTCTTGAATGTCGATGTGGCTCATCAGTGATTCTTTTGCCATCAGTACGGCTTTTTCAGGCGTACCGCCGATGCCGATGCCCAAAATGCCAGGAGGACACCAGCCCGCCCCCATGGTCGGGATGGTTTTCAATACCCAATCGACGATATTGTCGGAAGGATTGAGCATGGCGAGTTTGGATTTGTTTTCAGAGCCGCCGCCTTTTGCCGCGCAGGTTACTTCGATTTTGTCGCCCGGCACGATGCTCATGTGGATGACGGCGGGGGTGTTGTCTTTGGTATTTTGACGTTTGCCGGCCGGGTCGGCGAGAACGGAAGCGCGCAGCGTATTGCCTTCCCAAGTGTAGGCGCGGCGCACGCCTTCGTTAACCATCTCTTCCACGCTCATATCCGCATCCCACTGCACATCCATACCGACTTTCAAAAACACGGTTGCGATACCTGTGTCTTGGCAGATGGGGCGGTTGTTTTCGGCACACATGCGGCTGTTGACCAAAATCTGCGTCATCGCGTCTTTGGCGGCAGGATTTTCTTCCTTCTGCCACGCCTTATAAAGCGCGTCGATGTAGTCTTTGGGATGGTAATAGCTGATGAATTGGAAGGCATCGCAAATGCTTTGGATAAAGTCTTCCTGTTTGATGACGGTCATGATTGTGTTCCTTTTCAAGGTTGTGGCGGTAAGTGTCTGCTGCTGTTTTAAACAACCTTTTTGAAGGCTGTTTTTTATCAGGTTGAAATAGTGCCAGCGTTTGTACGGTAAAGACAATACATAATTCTAATCTATTGATTATCAATTTGTTTTAATAAAATACTGTTTCACTCGGGTTTTGATATTTGTAATCTTTGCCTGTTGCCTGTAATGGAAATAAAACTACAAATATGTTTGGTAATTTTAGGTTTTTTATAAATGCCGTCCGAACCTGTCCGAATATCCGTTTTAACGGCATAAAAATTATTCTCAATAATTTCAATCTGATTTCAATCGCTTAAAGGATATAACGACAGCAGGGAGTTGTCATATATGAAAGAGGAAATTTTGACTGAAGTCAAACGCATTTGACTTTTTGAAATTTTACAACTTATTTTCCAAATATCAGAATTTTCAAAAAATATACATATATTACAGTAATATATATATTTTTCACTAGATTGCAATAATGAGAATGTATTGTATTTTTCTGTTTGTTTTTTCTGTTTTTCAGACGGCATTATTTATAATCTTATTGAAAAATAATTATATTTTAAAATTTCGTACATAAATTTTGTCAACAATATATGTTTCTATGGCAATTTTGTAGTTTAGTAACGATAAGGCACAAATTCTGATAAACTATGTTTCACATAAGAAACATTAAGTTATAAACATATTCATAGTACGCGAGAGGAAGTCCTTGTTCCTCTTGTGTAACAAAAATACACAATACCAAATCTACTATCCTTCCAACAGGACACTGCCATGAGTGAAAATTTGTTAACCCTGACCATAGACGGACACGAGGTCAAGGCCTCCGCCGATTCGTCCATTATCCAAGCCTACGCCCGTTCCGGCAGCGCGATTACCGCCAATGTCGGCTGCATGGGACAGGGCGTGTGCGGTTCGTGCCGCTGCATGATCCGTAAAGAAGGCGAGCGCGAGGTAACGACTGCGTTGGCGTGCGAGACCAAAGTCGAAGAAGGGATGCAGGTCAGCTTCTTGGACTACTTTATCCCCGAGCATATCCAATACTACGATGTGGGCGAAGTCGGCGACGGCTGGAACTGGCTGGACGACACCGCCAAAGCCTTCCCCGAAGCGCAAAACTGCCGCCATTGCGGCGGCTGCAACCGCGCCTGCCCCAAAGGTTTGGAAGTGGAAAACGGCGTGGCGCAAGTGGTATCGGGCGATTTCGGTGCGGCTGCGCTGACCTTCGACCAATGTGTGATGTGCAATCTCTGCACCCTCTCCTGCCCCGAACACATCCGTCCAAACCACTTGGGGCTGTTCGCCCGCCGTATGAAAGCGGCGCGTACGTTGCGCCCTGTGGATTTGATGCGCCGCCTGCGCGAAATCGACAGCGGCAAAATGAAAGTCGAATTTGAAGGGGAGTCAGTGTGATGGCGAATAAAATCCAAGGCATAGACTACGAAACCGCCCTTGCCAACCTGCGCGCGTCCTCTCTGGAGCTGCGCGGCGACCTGCCGGAAAAAAACGAATTGTTGAGCCAATTCCATCCCGATTATCAGGCAAATGCGCGCGTGAAGCTGCCCATCGGTCCGAACGCCGGCGATTACTGCCATCCCGATTTGGCGAAACTCTTAATCAGCCGGCCGCTGATTGACGATTATGATTTGTCGGGCGCAGAACATTTGAACACCGACGTATTGGTCATCGGCGGCGGCGGTGCGGGCGCGGCAGCGGCGTTGTCTGCGACCGAAGCAGGCGCGCGCGTGATTATGGCGAACAAGCTGCGTATCGGCGACAGCAATACCGTGATGGCGGAAGGCGGCATTCAAGCGGCAGTCGGCGCAGAAGACAGCCTGCAACAACACTTTGACGACACCGTCAAAGGCGGCCACAACGCAGGCAAAAAAGATTTGGTTGCCCAAATGGTTACTGACGCGCCGTCCGCCATCCGCTGGCTGATCGGTTTGGGTATGACCTTCGACCTTGCCAATGGCGCGGACAGCAACGGTATGTTGAGCCGCAAACGCGCGGGCGGTACGACCGTACCGCGTATTTTGAGCTACCGCGACTTTACCGGCCTTGAAATGATGCGTGTACTGCGCGAGGCGGTCGAACTCGACGAAAACATCACCCAGCTCAACCGCCACCCTGCCATCGAATTATTATCAGACGAACACGGCCGCTGCGTCGGCGCGATTTTGTACGATTTGGAAAAACGCTCTTTGGTGTTGGTTCACGCCAAAGCCGTGGTCTTGGCTACCGGCGGCAGCGGAAGGCTGCATTTGCAGGGTTTCGCCACTTCCAACCACTACGGCGCAACCGCCGACGGTTTAGTGATGGCGTACCGCGTCGGCGCGAAACTGCGTGATGTCGATTCTTTCCAATACCACCCGACCGGTGTTGCCCACCCTCCACACTTGGCGGGCGCGCTGATTTCCGAAGCCGTCCGTTCCGCAGGCACCAAACTGGTCAACGGTTTGGGCGAACGTTTCGTCGATGAATTGCAGCCGCGCGACGTGGTTGCCGCCGCCATTTTGCGTGAATGCCGCGAAGGGCGCGGCGTGGTACGCGACGGACAAGTCGGCGTATTCCTCGACACCCCGCGCCTGATTGCCAACGATCCTGATGTGTTGAACCGTTTGGTTACGCTCGGACACGTCGCCCACAAATGCGGCATCGATCCCGCTGTCGAACCCGTGATGATTCATCCGACCCTGCACTATCAAAACGGCGGTGTCGAAATCAACGGCGACGGCGCAACCTGTGTGGAAGGACTTTATTGCGCCGGCGAAGTAACCGGTGGCATCCACGGCCGCAACCGCCTGATGGGCAACGCGCTTTTGGACATCATCAGCTTCGGCCGCCGTGCCGGTAAAGCTGCGGCAAATTGCGGCCTGCCGCTGAAAAAAGTGCGCGGCGGTGTCGGACACGTCCACGACCTGCAACGAGAAATGACCCGCGCCGGACTGGCCGGCGACATCAAAGCCCCCGTTTTATATCCCGACTACGGCAAATTCGATTTGCGCGAACACGCCGGTTTGCAGGAGCAACAATTATGAATCAAGCCAATCAAAACTTATTGCACCCGTCCCGCCAAGTCGGCGCGGATTTGACCGCGTGGCGCAAAGTCGGCGGCGGCGAAGGCCTGCTGGCGGCACTTGCCGATCC
This sequence comes from Neisseria sp. Marseille-Q1983, assembly GCF_018224585.1. Taxonomy (NCBI): domain Bacteria; kingdom Pseudomonadati; phylum Pseudomonadota; class Betaproteobacteria; order Neisseriales; family Neisseriaceae; genus Neisseria; species Neisseria sp. Marseille-Q1983. The sequence goes on along the minus strand of NZ_JAGTUI010000028.1, from coordinate 7,042 downwards.
TCAAAGCATTGTTTCCAAACTGCAAGAAGCCAACCTATGCGGTATGGGCGGTGCAGGTTTCCCGACTTGGCGCAAATGGGAGGCGGCGGTTGCCGCCCAAAGCAAACACGGCGACAAATACGTCGTCTGCAATGCCAACGAAGACGAACCGGGTACGTTCAAAGACCGCGTATTGCTGGCGAAAACGCCGCACCAAGTCATCGAGGGCGTATTGATTGCCGCCGTCGCCTGCCGCGCCAACAAAGCGGTTTTGTACGTCAACCCTCATCAGACCGACTCCATCGCCTCCATCACACCCGCCATCGAGCAATGGAAAAACAGCGATTTGTTTATCCGTATCGAAAACTACTTGGGCAAACCTTTGGATTTGCAACTGGTTGAAACGTCAGGCCGCTATATCGGCGGCGAAGAAACCGCCGTGATTTCTTGGCTGGAAGGCGGTTTCCCCTTCCCCCGCCGCAAGCCGCCGTTCCCAGCCGAAAGCGGTGTCAACGGCGAGCCGACCCTGATCAACAATACCGAAACCTTCGCCAATATTCCGCAAATCCTTGCCAAAGGCGCGGAATGGTACAAATCGCTGGGTTTGGGCGATGCGGCCGGTACAAAACTCTATTCGCTTTCCGGCGACGTATTGAATCCGGGCCTGTACGAACTGCCGATGGGCACGACCCTGCAATCGCTGATTTTCGACTACGGCGGCGGTATGCTCGAAGGCCGCACGTTTAAAGCCGTGTTTACCGGCGGCCCGTCAAACACGCTTTTGACCGTAAAAGATTTGGACGTGCCTTTGGACTTCGTGTCCGTGCGCGAACGCAAATCCAGCCTCGGTACCGGCGCGATGATTGTGATTTCCGAAGGCACGAGTGTGGTGCGTAAAGTGTCCGAATATGTGGAATTTTTTGCGTCCAACTCGTGCGGTCAATGCCCGCCGTGCAAAGGTGGTACGTTCCAGCTTTCCCGCCTGCTCAACCGCGTGGACACCGGCATCGGCACTTCAGACGACCTCCGCGCCCTGCAAAGCCTGTGCCAACTGCTGCCACGAAGCGGCCGCTGCGGTCTGATTGACGGCGCGGTTACTGTGTTGCAAAGCTCGCTGCGTACCTTCCCCGAAGAGTACGGGCTGCCGGCGGGACAGGATTAAGCCGCTAAGGCGTTTCAGACGGCAGGCAGGGTTGTCAGCCGACAAATTGATTAGGGTTTAAGCATTTGTCGGGTGTTACAACGTAAATCACTTGCCGGAAGGAAAACGATACGGCGTATCTTGAGGTTTTGCCCTCTCCCTAACCCTCTCCCACGGGGAGAGGGGACGGATTGCATAACGGTTGGTTTTCAACGCCATTATCCCCTCTCCCCGTGGGAGAGGGTTAGGGAGAGGGCAAAACACAAAGTGCAAAACGCAAAACTCAAGAAATGCCGTCTGAAAAAGAGAACGGCGCAAAACACGTTCAGACGGCATCCCCCGCTAAAATCAGGCACACGCCGTCTGAAACCCGATTTTCCCGATACTTCAAACTAGGAGACTAATATGGGCTTCAAGCCAATTCCTGCGGCAGCCGCGCTCGCGCTGACGCTGCTTATCTGGTTCGTCATCCCCGTTCCCCAAGGCGTATCGCCCGACGCGTGGCATCTTTTGGCGTTGTTCGTCGGCATCATTGCCGGCATCATCGGCAAAGCCATGCCCATCGGCGCAATGGCGGTTTTGGGCATTACCCTAGTCGCGCTGACCGGCGTAACCAACGAAAAAGCCGCCGACGCAACCAAAGACGCTTTGAGCAGCCTCAACAACTCGTTAATCTGGATGATCGGTATCGCCATCATCATCTCGCGCGGCCTGTTGAAAACCGGTTTGGGGATGCGTATCGGCTACCTTTTGATTTCCCTTTTCGGCAAACGCACGCTGGGCGTGGGTTACAGCCTGGCATTGGCGGACTTGGCCATCGGCCCGGTTACGCCGAGCAACACCGCGCGCGGCGGGGCGATTGTGCATCCGATTATGAAATCCATCGCCTTGAGTTTCGACTCCGATCCTGAAAAAGGGACGGAAGGCAAAATCGGCAAATACCTTTCACTGGTCAACTTCCACGCCAACGTGATTACCTGCCTGATTTTTATCACCGCCACCGCACCCAATCCGCTGGTTGTCGAACTGGTTGCCAAAGCCACCAATTCGCAAATCCAACTTTCTTGGGGCACTTGGTTCTTGGCGATGATCGTACCCGGCCTGATTGCGATGCTGCTGATGCCTCTGGTGCTGTATTTCCTGTATCCGCCCGAAATCAAACAAACGCCTGACGCGACCGCCCTTGCCAAAGAAAAACTGAAAGAAATGGGCGCGATGAAGCGCGACGAAAAAATGATGCTCGGCATTTTCGTGATCCTGCTGCTGTTGTGGGCGGGCATTCCCGAAATGCTGGCCGGCGTGAAAGTCGATGCCGCCGCCACCACCTTCCTCGGCTTGAGCCTCTGCCTTCTGAGCGGCGTACTGACTTGGGACGACGCGCTGAAGGAAAAAAGCGCGTGGGACACCATCGTTTGGTTTGCCGCCTTGGTGATGATGGCGAACTTCCTCAACAAACTGGGGCTTATCGGCTGGTTGTCCGAATCTATGCAAAGCGGCATCGCCCATATGGGTTTGGGTTGGGAAGCCGGCTGCGCCCTGCTGATGCTTGCCTATCTCTACGCCCACTACGTTTTCGCCAGCGGCACGGCACACGTTACCGCGATGTTCGGCGCGTTTTACGGCGCAGGCCTGGCATTGGGCGCGCCGCCTATGCTGTTTGCCCTGATGATGGCGGCCGCCACCGGCATAATGATGTCGCTGACCCACTACGCCACCGGTTCCGCGCCTGTGATTTACGGCTCAAACTACGTCAATATGGGAGAATGGTGGAAGGCGGGCTTCATTATGAGCGTTATCGAAATCCTGATTTTCGCCACTGTCGGTATTTTGTGGTGGAAAGCTTTGGGTTATTGGTAAACCGCCGGCTGTTTGAATGTTAAGGCAAAAAATGCCGTCTGAAACCGTTTCGCATTTCAGACGGCATTTTTTATGGGGCTGCGCGGATGTTTAAGTCGATGGAAATACAAAGGGACGAAATACCGGACGGCATATGACCGTTGCAGAAATGCACACCCCCGTCATTACCGCCTTATTATGATGCGCCCCCTTGATGAAGCGCATCATATAAGGCGGGAATCCAAACCATTGGGCAACAGCAATATTCAAAGATTATCTGAAAGTTTGAGATTCCAGATTCCCGTTTTCACGGGAATGACGAAGTTTCAGACGGCATCGTCTCCCACCGTCATTCCCGCGCAAGCGGGAATCCAGACCTTGGGATAGCAGCAATATTCAAAGGTTAGCTGAAGCTTTAGAGATTCTAGATTCCCGCTTTCGCGGGAATGACGAAGTTTCAGACGGCATCGCCCGCCTGTTTTGATATGGCGGCAAATTCATCCACGCCGAACAGCCATCCCGAATAGGCGGAAACGGCAAACAAACTGCCGAACCTTTAAACAAATCCACGCCCCAATCAACAAATCCCCCCGACAAAAAAACAATCCGGAACGCGTCTGACCGTTCCGGATTGTTTTCAGGCGCATCCGCCGCATCAGAACATACTGCGCACGCCCATATTGACCTGCCAATTCTGCCGCATCGTGTGCATCGAAGACCTTTGCGCCTCAAAATAAAGCTGCCGTCCGTTTTCGGCATTGCGGCGCACCACGCCCAAGCCGTATTCCAACCAGCCGCCTCGGTGTTTGAATTCCTCCACGGCAGAACCGTTGAACCTGTGGCGGATCGTGCCGATAAACTCGCGTTTGTACATCAGCTTGCCGTAGATGTTCAGCCTGCCGCCGTCCAAACCGTCCACGCCCGCCCGAAAGCCGAACCGCCCCATCAGGCTGCGGAAGTTGTCCGTCTCGGCATCCAGCCCGTTTGACAGCGAAAAGCCGTAGCCGCGTGTAAACCAGTAGGACAACTGCGCTTCCGGCTGCCACCAATAGGTTTTGCCGCCGTCCTGTTTTTCCATCCGCCTGCCGGTTTCGGCGGAAAGCATATAGGCATTCAGGCGTGCCTCGTCCGATTCGACCCGGACTCCGGAGTAATTGGTCAGCCCGTAGCTGCCCTTATACCTTGCCACATTGGCGACCAAATCATAATAAGCCCTGCTTTCCCGGTTGAGCCAGGTGGAATAAACGCCTGCCGCCCTGCCGTAGATTTTGCCGCTTCCGGCATAGTTTTCAGAAGCGTAGGACGATTGGAGGTGGCGGAGCATCAGCCCTTTGTAATGAATCCATTTGTCGCCGAACCCCGTCCGGTTGAAGCCGCCGGCAAAGCCCCAATAGCGGTTGCTGTAACCGCCCACGCGGTAATCGCTGCGGCTGCCGACGAATTTTCCGCCGACGCGTTTGAGCCAGACATTGTTGTCTTCCTGCGGCGTTCCGTCGGCGTGGATTTCGCCCATACGCTGCACCAGCGTTTCATCGGAAACCGCGTTCAACTGATATAACGCCTCGCCGAAGAGGACGCTGCTCGATGCACCCGTCGACAATGTTGACGCGAAAAGGTAGCGATCCCCCTTGCCGTCGGGGTCAATTTTGACATATTTGGAGTTTTCCGATTCGCCCAAAGAGTAACAATACCCCCCGTGTTCCGTACAGCGGACGTGCAGCTTATAGGATGCCCCGCCGCCGGCCTGATTTTCGACCAGTTTCAGATATTCCCTGCCCGTCGTTTTTGCCTTGGCATTGTCCGTATATTCGATGATGTGCGTCCCTTCGCTGCCTTCGCGCGTAATCAGCTTGTCCGTCTTGCCGCTGACGATGTCGCCCTGCATCTTGAACACGCCGCCGTCGCCCTTCAGTCTGGACACGGAGACATTTACATTCCGCCCTCCGTCCGAAAAGCTCACTTCCGCGCCGTTGCTGATGTCCAAACCGTTGATTTTTGAAGTATTCTGCACATTCCAACGCGCGCCGTCCTTCATCGTCATATTGATGGATGACGCGCTGTTTTTACGGTCTTCATCAAACAGGTTTTGCCCGTCGGGAGGATTATCGGGATCGTCGGGATCGCCGGTATATCTTTGTTTGCCGATATGGGCTTCCCCGTTGAGATAAGAATTTTTGTTCTTCAGGTTTAAATCTATCACGCCGCCGTTGAGGACGTGGATATCGCCGTCGATTTGCACCGTTCCGTCGCCCTTGATGTCCACCCTGCTGTTTTTACCGTCCACATTCAAAGCATCGCCGATGGATTTTTGTTTCCCACTTTCTTCAAGCACCGGCTGCACGTCGATTTTGACATCGCTATGGAAGGTAACGCGGTCGTACGAATCGTCCGGCACATCCTCGCTGTTTCTGTTTTTTTCCGGCAGATTCCCCACATAAACACCATAGTTTTCGGCGTTCTCCTTATCGCCGCGATCCACCTTGATGCTGACCGCGCCGCGAAAATCCATTTCGGTCTGATTGATAACCGTTTTTCTCGGTCCCGACGTGTTGATGATTACGCCCCTATATTGCGTTACCCCGATGCCGCGCCCTTTAGACGTTCCGGATTGGACGTATATGTTCAGATTGGAACCCGCTTCCGACTCGATTTTGGTATGGTTTTTGGTTTCTTTGGGTTGTAAGTTTTTATTATTCTTGAGTAACTGTATGCCGTTCATTTCGGTTTTGTAGCTTGTTTTGGTGCCGTCTGTATAAAGATAGTTGTTTCCCTTAAAAGTCAGGGTTGTGTCCGACATACCACGAGGGTCTAAAGTGTCGTTTGCGAAAATGGCATTCTGTGAGGAGGTATTTTTGACGGATACGTTTTCCAAAGTAATATTGTTCTTCCCTTCATAGCTTAGGTCTGCCAACAAAATCCCGGCATTCGCAACAGATGACTGAAGCTTGTATCGACCGCTGCTTACATACCCCACAGGTTTTTCCTTTTGGATGGTCCAATGCGCGGGTTCTTTCAACACTTCGCCCCTTGCATCTTTCAACGACGCTTCACCACTTGCATCTTTCAAATCCTTTTCCCCGACAGACGGGTTGCCCTTGACGGTAATGGTATTTACCGCGCCTTTGCCATAGGCGGCAATAACCAAGGAATTAATCGGCTTGACGGCAGTTTCGCCCGAATAATCGAAAGTATGTTCGTTGGTCTGATTTTTTCCCGCTATCGCCGCCGTATAATTGTTTTTTTCCAAAATTGTACCGGAAGCGGCAATGCTTTTTTCCATACCCAAAGCCAGCAGGCAGCCGGAAAGGAGGCAGCGTGCGATTGTTTCATCTTTCATAAGTTTTCCACACTTCTTGCATATTATCTTTAATTTTATACCAATCGGGTAATCCAATCAAAAAAAAAAAAAAAAAAAAAAAAAAAAAAAAAAAAATTAATTTATTTATATTTATATATTTTAAATATAAAAATAAAAAAAAAAATTAATTTTTTTTTTTTTTTTTTTTTTTTTTTTAATATTTTTTAAAATTTTCCGAAGTTTTTTAAATTTTTTTTTTTTTTTCTTTTTGATTTTTTGATCAATAGCATATATAATATATTAGTGATATACAACTAAATAAAA
>NZ_JAGTUI010000028.1:0-454 GCF_018224585.1 Neisseria sp. Marseille-Q1983 | reverse complement strand
TTTTTCCCGGCTCTGCCTCAGTATTATTTTTTTTTATCAAAATTTTACCAGGGAGAGAAATTGTTTTTTTATCACCCAAAACCAAGAAGCCACCAAAAAGGGGGCATCTTTATATTTTTTTATTTTTAAAAATTTTTCCACCTTTATAACAAATAAAATAAAATTTTAAAAAAATCGGTTAATTCAAAAAAAAAAAAAAAAAAAAAAAAAAAAAAATACAATTAATTTATTGATATTTATATATTTTATATATAAATATCAGCAAAAATTTACATTTTCGCCGTCGGTTTTACGCAACAGGCTTGACAAGTTTCCGAAGCCTTGTAAAATAACGCACCTTCACGCGCCCATCGTCTAGAGGCCTAGGACACTGCCCTTTCACGGCGGCAACCGGGGTTCGAATCCCCGTGGGCGTGCCAATTTCTATTAGCCTGCAACCTAAAAAGGTGCAGGC
>NZ_JAGTUI010000027.1:0-31338 GCF_018224585.1 Neisseria sp. Marseille-Q1983 | reverse complement strand
GGTGCGCCTTTGTGAATATGCCGTCTGAAACTCGGGGACTCAGACGGCATTTTGTTTGCCACTATCAGTCGGCAAACTGTTTTTTCATCCTCTCTCGGCGTTCTTGGGCCTCAACAGATAAAGTGGCTGTCGGGCGTGCCAGCAGCCGCTTCAGACCGATAGGTTCTCCCGTATCGGCACAGAATCCATAATCCCCTTCATCTATATTGCGGATGGTCGCCTGTATTTTACTGAGAAGTTTTCGTTCCCGATCGCGGGTACGGAGTTCCAATGCGTACTCTTCTTCCTGTGTGGCACGGTCGGCAGGATCGGGGGCTGATTCGTGTTCTTGGAGATGCCCTGTCGTAGCGGAAGCATTTTCGATGAGTTCGTCTTGCATTTTTACCAGCAATTCGCGGAAAAAAGCCAAATGGTCGTCATTCATATAATCGTCTTCCGGCCCGCTCCAATTCAAAATATCTTGTTCTGTCAGCTTTGCCATAATGTATGTCCTCTCGGTTCACCGCAAAAAACAAAGCACCACAAAGTGGCTTTATTCCTTTGATTTTTATAAGGCTTATTGCCTAAGGCGTTTTTGAAAACGCGCATCATAACACGTTTTGGATTGGTTTTTTTATTTTCTTTACATTATTGATATTGCCGTTCCATTTCCTGCGAACGGCGCACACAGGCACAAACGCCTTCATTTATGGCTTCGGCGACACGATGTCGTCTGAAGGCTTCCACAGCTTCGTGGGTTGTCCCGCCTTTTGACGTTACATTTTTTTGAAGCTTCTCGAAATCTTCACCCGTCTGCTCGGCAAGAGCAACCGCTCCTTTAAATGTTGCCAGGCTGAGCGCGCGTGCTTCTGCCATATCAAACCCTTGTCGGATGGCGGCATTTTGCAAAGCATCCAGCAGATAAAACACATATGCCGGCCCGCTGCCGCTGATACCGGTAATGCTGTGCATTTGCGCTTCATCTTCCAACCAAACGGTCAAACCGACTGATTTCATGATTCGATCGGCAATCCTGCGGTCTGTTTCCGATACTTCCGCTTCGGCAAACATACCGGATACGCCCAGCCCGATTTTTCCGGGCGTATTCGGCATAACCCGGACAATGCGGCGTGTTCCCCCGAGGTAACGGCTGAGCGTATCAACCGACAATCCAGCTGCAACAGAAAGCACCAATGCACCATTGGTGCGGATATTTTTGCACGCGGCTTCCATATCCTGCGGCTTAACAGCAAGAATCAAAACATCACCCGAATGCAATTCCGGCAGGGTTGCCGAAGTTTCGACCCCCAACTCTTTTTCCAAACGTTCGCGCTTTTCCGCACCACGGTTGGCTATATGGATGCGGTATCCCCCTTGTTTGACCAATCCGCCTGCGATGGCAGCCGCCATATTTCCGCCGCCGAGAAAATAAACATTCATTATTTCTACCCTATTCAAAATTACCTGACTAAATTAATTCCCAATTTTTTACCATCGGACGCGCTCGGACAGGCTGTTTCGCTTCAATCCCTGCTTTTCCAAGCAGTCGAATCCTTCCTGCCTGAAGGTTTCGATTAAAGGACGTTTGTCGCGTGTGCCCCAATCCAATTTACATGCTTCAAATTTTTCAATCTTCCGATGAAAATAAGAACTTTGCGCAAACTCGTATTCACTTGCATTTACAGAATAATTGCCGTCTGCAAGCGGTGTCCGGTAATCTTCGACGGAAGGTTCTTTCTCACCGGCAATGTCCCAAAAATCGATGGCGGCAGGCTTTTTGGGGAAACACCAGCCGGACAACGACGGACATGGATACCAACCCGCCAACTGACAGCCGGCAACCGTAAAGGCAAGCAACGCAGCCATTGCCGTATATTTTATTGCCCGAATTTCCATCAGCCCCTTTTCCCGAAAATCGCGCTGCCGATACGGACGTGTGTCGCACCGCACTCAATGGCGGCAGGCATATCGTCCGACATCCCCATAGACAGCACGTCCGCCTTAACGCCAGCCGTATTGAGGTCGGCAAGCAACTTTTGCATGGTCTGAAACTGGGTTTTCAACTCCGTTTCACTGCTGTTGGCTTTGGCAACGCACATCAGTCCGCGCACGACAAGGTTGGGCAGCTTCGCCACTTCCACGGCAAGCGCGACCGCTTCTTCGGGCGCGACACCGTGTTTTGCCGCCTCGCCCGCAATGTTCACCTCGATACACACCTGCAAGGGCGGCATTGAGGAAGGACGCTGCCTGCTCAGCCGGACGGCAGTCTTCAGACGGCATACGGTATGCACCCAATGCGCGCGTTCGGCGACAATTTTGGTTTTATTGGACTGCACATCGCCGATGACGTGCCACACAATGTCGGTCAAATCCGCCAATTCTTCCGTTTTACCGTACCACTCCTGAATATAGTTCTCGCCGAAATCACGCTGTCCGGCAGCGTAAACTTCGCGGATGCCGTCTGAAGGGAAAGTCTTACCGACGGCAATCAGGCTGACAGAATGCGGCTTCCTTCCCGCCTGCAGAACCAATTTCCCGATACGGTCGGACACCTCCCGATAACGTTCTTGCAAAACCGTCATAAATTATCCCCGGTAAAAATGCTTAAATAGTTGAATCCCAAGAATCAGGGCAGTAAAATTCAGAAGTAGGAAACACCGAACGACCCAAACATTATACTGGACAATATCCCATTATGCAGATTACCGACTTACTCGCCTTCGGCGTTAAAAACAAAGCATCCGACCTTCACCTGAGTTCGGGCATATCTCCTATGATTCGGGTTCACGGCGATATGCGGCGCATCAACCTTCCCGAAATGAGCGCGGAAGAGGTCGGCAATATGGTAACTTCGGTGATGAACGACCATCAGCGGAAAATCTACCAGCAAAACTTGGAAGTCGACTTCTCGTTCGAACTGCCCAACGTCGCCCGATTCCGCGTCAACGCCTTCAACACCGGCCGCGGCCCCGCCGCCGTATTCCGCACCATTCCCAGCACCGTCTTATCGCTGGAAGAATTGAAAGCCCCGCGCATTTTCCAAAAAATCGCAGAATCGCCGCGCGGCATGGTATTGGTTACCGGCCCTACCGGTTCGGGCAAATCGACCACGCTTGCCGCGATGATCAACTACATCAATGAAACCCAGCCGGCACACATCCTGACCATCGAAGACCCGATCGAATTCGTCCACCAAAGCAAAAAATCCCTGATTAACCAACGCGAGCTGCACCAGCACACCCTCAGCTTCGCCAACGCGCTAAGTTCCGCATTGCGCGAAGACCCCGACGTTATCCTTGTCGGCGAGATGCGCGACCCCGAAACCATCGGCTTGGCACTGACCGCCGCCGAAACCGGACACTTGGTTTTCGGCACGCTGCATACGACCGGTGCAGCAAAAACCGTCGACCGTATCGTGGACGTATTCCCCGCCGGAGAGAAAGAAATGGTGCGCTCTATGCTGTCCGAATCGCTGACCGCCGTCATCTCCCAAAACCTGCTGAAAACGCGCGACGGCAACGGCCGTGTCGCCTCGCACGAAATCCTGATTGCCAACCCCGCCGTCCGCAACCTCATCCGCGAAAACAAAATCACGCAGATTAACTCCGTCCTGCAAACCGGGCAGGCAAGCGGTATGCAGACGATGGACCAATCGCTGCAATCGCTGGTGCGCCAAGGGCTAATCGCACCGGAAGTCGCACGCAAACGCGCGCAAAACAGCGAAAGTATGAGTTTCTGACACACAACCGCCTTCCGGTCATACCGGCGGGAAAACAAGGCGCAAACACGCGGGGCGGGACGCGGCATCCAGCCCGGCATACTCGTCCTGTTGAAACCTGCCGCCGCAAACTGCAAGGCTTAAACTGAAAAGAAGTTAACGATGAGTACCAATAACCTGCACGACATCTTGGACGAAATGGTTCAAGTGTATTCTCAAAAAAAACAAAGCCGATCTGAAACCCCGGCCGAAATCGGCGCACACCTCCACCCACTGCTCGACCGACTGTGCGAAACCGCAGAAGCACAAAGCGCGTCCGACATCCTTATCAGCAAAGGATTCCCACCCTCGTTGAAAATCAACGGCGCATTAACCCCGCAGCCGCAAAAGGCTCTGACGGGCGAGGAAACCGCCGCCATCACCGCATCGACGATGAACGCCGAACAATTGGAAATATTCCGGCGCGACGGAGAAATCAACTACTCCGTCCAATCGCGCAGCGGCACGCGCTACCGCGCCAACGCCTACCACAGCCAAGGCCACGCAGGTTTGGTTTTGCGGCGCATCAACCACATCATCCCGCAAATGCAGGAATTGGGTCTGCCCGAAAAACTCAAAGACCTCGCCGTCGCACCACGCGGGCTGCTGATTATCGTCGGGCCTACCGGTTCGGGCAAATCCACGACGATGGCGACTATGCTCGAACACCGCAACAAAACCCTGCCCGGCCATATCGTTACCATCGAAGACCCAATTGAGTTTATCTACAAACCGCGCCGCTGCATCTTTACCCAGCGCGAAATCGGTGTCGACACCATAAACTGGCAGACGGCGGTACAAAACGCTATGCGCCAGTCCCCCGACGTGGTCTGCATCGGTGAAGTCCGCAGCAGGGAAAATATGGAATACGCGATGCAGCTCGCCCAAACCGGCCACCTGTGCATTTTTACGCTCCACGCCAACACCGCGCCACAGTCGCTCGAACGCATACTCAACTTCTACCCCAAAGAACAGCACAAACAAATACTGATCGACATCGCCCTCAACCTGTCCGGTATCGTCTGCCAACGCCTCGCCCTCAAAAAAGACAAAACCGGCAGGACGGCGGTTGTCGATTTGCTCATCAACACACCCGCCATCCAAGACTTCATCCTGAAGGGCGACCTGATGAACATCAATAAAATCATGGAAACCGCCAAAACCGACGGAATGCAGACGATGGACCAAAACCTTTTCGAACTGTACCGTCACGGCATCATCAGTTACGAAGAAGCCCTGCGCCAGTCCGTTTCCGCCAACAACCTGCGCCTGCACATCCAACTGTACGAAGAAGGCAAAATGCCCGAACTCCTTTACGACAGGGTCAACGGTCTCAACCTCGTTTCCTAATCCGCAAAACCCAATGCCGTCTGAAAACCGCATCCCCGTTTTCAGACGGCATGATTTTATCCGCCCCATTCATGTGCTACACTTTATTCACTTCATAACAATAAACCGGTAAAACCATGAAAACCCCACTCCTCAAGCCTCTGCTCATTACCTCGCTTCCCGTTTTCGCCAGCGTCTTTACCGCCGCCTCCATCGTCTGGCAGCTAGGTGAACCCAAGCTCGCCATGCCCTTCGTACTCGGCATCATCGCCGGCGGCCTGGTCGATTTGGACAACCGCCTGACCGGACGGCTGAAAAACATCATCGCCACCGTCGCCCTGTTTACCCTCTCCTCACTTGTCGCGCAAAGCACGCTCGGCACAGGTCTGCCCTTCATCCTCGCCATGACCCTGATGACTTTCGGCTTTACCATCATGGGCGCGGTCGGGCTGAAATACCGCACCTTCGCCTTCGGCGCACTCGCCGTCGCCACCTACACCACACTTACCTACACCCCCGAAACCTACTGGCTGACCAACCCCTTCATGATTTTGTGCGGCACCGTACTGTACAGCACCGCCATCCTCCTGTTCCAAATCGTCCTGCCCCACCGCCCCGTCCAAGAAAGCGTCGCCAACGCCTACGAAGCACTCGGCGGCTACCTCGAAGCCAAAGCCGACTTTTTCGATCCCGACGAAGCCGAATGGATAGGCAACCGCCACATCGACCTCGCCATGAGCAACACCGGCGTCATCACCGCCTTCAACCAATGCCGTTCCGCCCTGTTTTACCGCCTTCGCGGCAAACACCGCCACCCGCGCACCGCCAAAATGCTGCGCTACTACTTCGCCGCCCAAGACATCCACGAACGCATCAGCTCCGCCCACGTCGACTACCAAGAGATGTCCGAAAAATTCAAAAACACCGACATCATCTTCCGCATCCACCGCCTGCTCGAAATGCAGGGACAAGCCTGCCGCAACACCGCCCAAGCCCTGCGCGCAAGCAAAGACTACGTTTACAGCAAACGCCTCGGCCGCGCCATCGAAGGCTGCCGCCAATCGCTGCGCCTCCTTTCAGACGGCAACGACAGCCCCGACATCCGCCACCTGCGCCGTCTTCTCGACAACCTCGGCAGCGTCGACCAGCAGTTCCGCCAACTCCAACACAGCGACTCCCCCGCCGAAAACGACCGCATGGGCGACACCCGCATCGCCGCCCTCGAAACCGGCAGCTTCAAAAACACCTGGCAGGCAATCCGTCCGCAGCTGAACCTCGAATCGGGCGTATTCCGCCATGCCGTCCGCCTGTCCCTTGTCGTTGCCGCCGCCTGCACCATCGTCGAAGCCCTCAACCTCAACCTCGGCTACTGGATACTACTGACCGCCCTTTTCGTCTGCCAACCCAACTACACCGCCACCAAAAGCCGCGTGTACCAACGTATCGCCGGCACCGTACTCGGCGTAATCGTCGGCTCGCTCGTCCCCTACTTCACCCCGTCTGTCGAAACCAAGCTTTGGATCGTCATCGTCAGTACCACCCTCTTTTTCATGACCCGCACCTACAAATACAGTTTCTCCACCTTCTTCATCACCATTCAGGCGCTGACCAGCCTCTCCCTCGCAGGGTTGGACGTATACGCCGCCATGCCCGTGCGCATCATCGACACCATTATCGGCGCATCCCTTGCCTGGGCGGCGGTCAGCTACCTGTGGCCAGACTGGAAATACCTCACGCTCGAACGCACCGCCGCCCTTGCCGTATGCAGCAACGGCGCCTATCTCGAAAAAATTGCCGAACGCCTCAAAAGCGGCGAAACAGCCGACGACGTCGAATACCGCGCCACCCGCCGCCGCGCCCACGAACACACCGCCGCCCTCAGCAGCACCCTTTCCGACATGAGCAGCGAACCCGCAAAATTCGCCGACAGCCTGCAACCCGGCTTTACCCTGCTCAAAACCGGCTACGCCCTGACCGGCTACATCTCCGCCCTCGGCGCATACCGCAGCGAAATGCACGAAGAATGCAGCCCCGACTTTACCTCACAGTTCCACCTCGCCGCCGAACACACCGCCCACATCTTCCAACACCTGCCCGAAACCGAACCCGACGACTTTCAGACGGCATTGGATACACTGCGTGGCGAACTCGACACCCTCCGCACCCACAGCAGCGGAACACAAAGCCACATCCTCCTCCAACAGCTCCAACTCATCGCCCGACAGCTCGAACCCTACTACCGCGCCTACCGACAAATTCCGCACAGGCAGCCCCAAAATGCAGCCTGAAAAAGTTTCGGCATTTTGTAAGAGAGGACAGATTGTCAGACAGGTTGCAAGATAGTGGATAAGGCTTTGCGCAGGGTACATGCGTAGGTGGGAGGCAACTGTAGGGTGGATACATAAGGTGGGGAATAGGATGGACTGTGCGATGAACTGTAGGGTGGGCTTCAGCCCACCATTTCCACCAACCCCAACACCCAACCGATTCCCACCATCTTCATCAACTCAAAAACACAAACGGAAGAAAGGGATTCCTGCCTGCCGATTACGACTGTTTCAACGATTTGCCCACAGTGTCATGTGTTTTCGATGATGTTGTGAAGTGATGAAGTTGGTCGAGACGGTGGGATTGATGGAAATGGTGAGATTGGTGGGCTGAAGCCTACCCTACAGCCTGCGCGCGGCAGGCGGCGGCATGGGAAAAACAGGCAGGAATAAAAAACGCGCCCAAAAATAAAAAATGCCGTCTGAAATTGTTTCAGACGGCATCTTAATTTCTGACAAGGTATTACCCCTACCGTATCCAATCACCAATCTTATTATGGCGTGGGTCGGCATGCCGACGCGGTTTTGTCTGAAAATTCGGGCAGGTGCGGAATAACGGCAAACCTGTGCGTATGCCGTAAAAAATGCCGTCTGAAGCTTGTTCGGACGGCATTTTCATAGGAATGCATCAGGCGGTTTTATTTTTGAGGGGGAGTTTGATATGGGGTTTGGCGGGTTTCGGGGGTTCTTTCAAGCCCAGCTCGATTTGCTGGGCTTCATTCAAGAGGTTGCTCCAGTCGCCTTTTTTGTACCACTCGCGCCCGTCCAACTCAATGGGGTGTTGGATGCGCTCGCAGCCGTTGCCGCACTGTAAATCGTCTTCACGGCAATATTTGTCGCACCCCCAGCAGATGCGCTCCGGATTTTTTGGGAATATGGGGAATTTTTTTGCCATGATATGTGCCTCGTTTTTTTATTGGATGAAATTATAGGGGATGCGGCAACGGCAGTTTCGGGTTTATACGGTTTTTACGCGCGGGTGTTAAGGTTTGTGAAATACCGTATGAGGCGGTTTCGGTATTTTATACGGTAAATGTGTCAGGCGCGTAGGGGCGTTCGCATTTTTTGGGAGTTGGTATGAATTGATAGGATCAATGGAATCGGTGGTCTGAAGCCCACCGATTCCGCCAATCCCCACTATCTCCCGAAAACACCAATCCGCCGTTTTCAGACGGCATTTCGGCTCAATCCAGCAGTGCGTCCACAAACGCGCGCGCGTCAAATGGGCGCAAATCGTCTATGCCCTCGCCCACGCCGATGTAGCGGACGGGAACTGGACGGTCGGAGGCAAGCGCGGCGAGGATGCCGCCTTTTGCCGTGCCGTCGAGTTTGGTAACGATAAGCCCCGTCAGCCCCAGCGCATCGTCAAAGGCTTTGACTTGGTTGACGGCGTTTTGACCGATGTTGGCATCAAGCACGACGATGATTTCATGTGGCGCATCAGGCATGGCTTTTTGCAATACGCGCTTCACTTTTTTGATTTCTTCCATCAAATGAAGCTGCGTGGGCAGGCGGCCAGCGGTGTCGGCCAGCACAATGTCGATGCCGCGCGCTTTGGCGGCTTGGACGGCATCAAAACAAACGGCTGCGGAATCGCCCGTGGTTTGCGAAATCACGGTTACGTTGTTGCGCTCGCCCCAAGCTTGAAGCTGCTCACGCGCGGCGGCACGGAAAGTATCGCCTGCCGCCAGCAATACGGATTTGCCCTGAGCTTGAAAATATTTGGCGAGTTTGCCGATAGACGTGGTTTTGCCCGCGCCGTTGATGCCCGCAAGCATGATGACGAACGGCTCTTTGGTTTCGGGCAAGACCAAAGGTTTCTCCAGAGGCTTAATCAGGTCGTACAGCGCATCTTTCAGCGCGCCGCGCAATTCGTTGCCGTCTTTGAGGCCTTTGAGGCTGACGCGGTCGCGCACGTCTTTCATCAGGTATTCGGTGGCTTCCATGCCCATATCGCTGGTAATCAGCACGGTCTCCAGCTCTTCGTACAAATCTTCGTCGATTTGTCCGCCGCCGAACACGCCCGCCAGCGATTTCGCCATTTTGTCGCGCGATTTGGTCAGGCCTTGTTTCAAACGCGCCGCCCAACTGAGTTTGTGTTCTTCAGTTGTCGCAACGGCTTCTTGAACTTGCTCGACAGCCTCGCTGACGGTTTCGGCAACAGCTTCTTTTGCCGCTTCGACTTGTTCTGCTGCTTTTTCAGCCGTTTCCCCTGCTTCAGACGGCATCTCGGCAACGGCTTTCTTTACTTGTTCAACCGCACCGCCGACGGTTTCGGCAACAGCTTCTTTCGCCGCTTCGACTTGTTCCGCTGCTTTTTCAGCCGCTTCCTCTGCTTCAGACGGCATCTCGGCAACAGTTTCCTTTACCTGTTCAACCGCACTACTGACGGTTTCAACAGCCGATTCGACCTGCCCTTTGACGCTTTCCGTTAAAGATTCAGCATCTTCTTTAATATTTTCAACTATTTGAGCAACTTCAGATTCTACTTTTGCTGCGGTTTCCTGAATTTGAGCCTCCTCTGGAGCCGGAGTTTCCTGTTTTTTCTTGCGACGGAAGAAGCTGAACATTGAATTTTCCTTTTAATTTTAGAAACTTGAAATAGGGAGTATTGTAGCGTATTTTACGCGGCAAGGTTGTCTGAAAATCCGAGCTGTAAGGTTTCGGCATCTCAAACGTCTAATCATACAAACCGTCCACACAGGAAACATCAAAATGAAACCCCGTACTTTCTTTTCCCTTTGCGCCAAGTTCGGCTGCCTGTTTGCGCTGGGTGCTTGTTCGCCCAAAATCGCCGATGCCGAAGCCGCGACCGTGCCGCACACTTTATCCACTTTGAAAACTGCGGACAACCGCCCCGCCGATGTTTATTTGAAAAAAGACAAACCGACGCTGATTAAATTCTGGGCGAGCTGGTGTCCTTTGTGTTTGTCCGAATTGGGGCAAACCGAAAAATGGGCGCAAGATGCAAAATTCGGTTACGCCAACCTGATTACCGTCGCCTCCCCCGGCTTTCTGCACGAGAAAAAAGACGGCGACTTTCAAAAATGGTATGCCGGTTTGAACTATCCCAAGCTGCCCGTCGTTACCGACAACGGCGGCACCATCGCCCAAAGCCTGAATATCAGTGTTTACCCTTCGTGGGCATTAATCGGCAAAGACGGCGACGTGCAGCGCATCGTCAAAGGCAGCATCAACGAAGCGCAGGCTTTGGCATTAATCCGCGACCCGAATGCCGATTTGGGCAGTTTGAAACATTCGTTCTACAAACCCGACACACAGAAAAAGGATTCAAAAATCATGAACACGCGCACCATCTACCTCGCAGGCGGCTGCTTCTGGGGTCTGGAAGCCTATTTCCAACGCATAGACGGCGTGGTTGACGCGGTATCCGGCTACGCCAACGGCAACACGAAAAATCCGAGCTACGAAGACGTGTCCTACCGCCATACGGGCCATGCCGAAACCGTCAAAGTGACCTACGATGCCGACAAACTCAGCCTCGACGACATCTTGCAATACTATTTCCGCGTCGTTGACCCGACCAGCCTCAATAAACAAGGCAACGACACCGGCACGCAATACCGCAGCGGCGTGTACTACACCGACCCTGCCGAAAAAACCGTCATCGCCGCCGCCCTCAAACGCGAGCAGCAAAAATACAAACTTCCCCTCGTCGTTGAAAACGAGCCGCTGAAAAACTTTTACGATGCCGAGGAATACCATCAGGACTACCTGATTAAAAACCCCAACGGCTACTGCCACATCGACATCCGCAAAGCCGACGAACCGCTGGCGGGCAAAACCCAAACCGCTCCGCAAGGCAAAGGTTTCGACGCGGCAACGTATAAAAAACCCAGCGATGCCGAACTCAAACGCACCCTGACCGAAGAGCAGTACCAAGTTACCCAACACAGCGCAACTGAATACGCCTTCAGCCACGAATACGACCACTTGTTCAAACCCGGCATTTATGTGGACGTTGTCAGCGGCGAACCCCTGTTCAGCTCCGCCGACAAATTCGATTCCGGCTGCGGCTGGCCGAGCTTCACGCGCCCGATTGATGCAAAATCCATTACCGAACACGATGATTTCAGCTTCAATATGCGCCGCACCGAAGTGCGCAGCCACGCCGCCGACTCACACTTGGGACACGTCTTCCCCGACGGCCCGCGCGACAAAGGCGGACTGCGCTACTGCATCAACGGCGCGAGCTTGAAATTCATCCCGCTGGAACAAATGGACGCGGCAGGCTACGGCGCGTTGAAAGGCAAAGTGAAATAAACCGCACCGCCGCCTAACCCGACAAAATGCCGTCTGAAACCTGCAATGTTTCAGACGGCATTTTTTATCCGATGGGGATTTTGTCCAGACGGAGATTTTGTTCAGACGGCATCGCCGCCGTTTTCAACCAGCCCCGCCAACCGTTCCAACGCAAAGGCGACGGCCTGCGCGCGGACGGATTCGCGGTTGCCGTCAAAACGGCGTATTTCTTCACAACTTCCGCCCGGAAAGGCAAACCCGAACCAAACCGTGCCGACGGGTTTGCTTTCGCTGCCGCCGCCCGGGCCGGCGATGCCGGAAATACCGACGGCGTAATCCGCCTGCGCCACGGCTTTCGCGCCGCGTGCCATCTCATAGACGGTTTGGCGGCTGACCGCGCCGTGTTCGAGCAGGGTTTCGGGCAACACGCCCAAGCGGTCTTCTTTGGCTTTGTTGCTGTATGTTACAAAACTTTGATCAAACCATTGCGAACTGCCTGCAACGCTTGTGAATGCGGCGGCAAGCAGCCCACCCGTGCAGGATTCGGCACAGCTTACGGTTTGACGTTTTTTCGTCAGGTTTCGGGCGATGGTGTGCAACGCGTCCATTTCCCCCCTCCTTTCAGACGGCGTTTAAGAATTGATGATGTGTATGTCGCGTTGCGGGAACGGGATGTTGATATTGACTTTGCGGAGGTTTTCGACCACTTGTTCGTTCAAGTCGCATTGCAGCGTCCAGCGGTCCGACTCGTGCGCCCAAGCCCATAATGTGATTTCGATGGCATTGTCGCCCAAGGCAGTGATGTAGGCAGCGGCCTGCCGCTCTTCGTTTTGAATGCTCAAGGGGTGTTCTGTAGCGGCTTTCAACACCGCCTCTTTCGCCACTTTCAAATCACAGTCGTAATCGACGCCGACAACCACTTGGGCGCGGCAAAGCGGCAGGGTGGAACGGTTGACGATGCTGTTGCCCATCACCACGCTGTTGGGCAGTACGACTTCTTCGTTGTCGGTCGTCCGCAAAGAAGTCTGCACCATTTTAATCTCCCGGACATATCCTTCAAAACCGCCGACGCGGATAAAGTCGCCGACTTTGAACGGGCGGAACAGGATAATCAGCGCGCCGGCGGCAAAATTGGACAGCTGGTCTTTCAGGGACAACGCCACCGCCAAACCCGCGCCGCCGATTAAGGCGGTTACGGATGTTGTGGAAACGCCCAATCTGCCCAATGCGGCAATAATCACCAAAATCAATAAGCCGATATTGGCGACATTGCCAAGGAAGCTGATCAGCGTGGCATCGACCTTGGCGCGCGTCATCGCCGCCCTCATCACGGCGACAATGCGTTTCGCCGCCCATTTCCCGATCAGGAAAATAAGCAGCGCGGCGGCGAGGTTCAGCCCGAACGCCCACGCCTTTTCAGCCAGATGCTCCCAGCCGGAAGCACTTATCAGGCGTAAAAAATCAAATTGTTTGAAGTCCATTGTTTTTCCTCTCAATCGAACATCCGCCCCGTGCGGCGTAATCGGCACAGGTGTAAAAATGCCGTCTGAAGCCCTGCGGGGCGGTATGTTTGTTTTATTTCAAAACCGTCCTGATCCAACGGGAAACCCATCCGCGCTGGTTCGCATCAATATCGCGCTGCGCGGGGGCGGTAGTGTGCGTCGGGGCTTGGGCGAAGCGGAACACGTCGGGCAGGCGCGTGTTTTTGACGGCGGGGTAAACCCACATTTCGGACGGAATCGCCTGCTGCACTTCCCGACTTTGCAGCCATTGCACCAGTTTTGCCGCCAGCTTCGGCTGTTTCGCGCCCTTCAAGACCGCCGCGCCTTCGACCTGACGGAATACGCCGCCTTTTAAAAACAGGTTGCCCGTCGGCGGCTCGCTGTATTTGCCTTTGGAAAAATACACTTCCGCCGCCGGACTGGCGGCATAACCGACCACCAGCGGATACGCGCCGCCGTTGTGCGAAAAGTCGGTGTAATACGCCTCGCTCCAGCCTTTGGCGACCTTCACGCCGTTCTGCCGCATCTGTGCCCACCATTTGAACGCGCCTTCTTCGCCCAGACCGCTGATGTTCGCCATCAGGAAGCCCAGCCCCGGGGACGACGTGGCGGGAGACGGCACGACCAATAGGTTTTTATATTCGGGGCGGGTCAAATCCTGCAGGGTTTGCGGCAGAGGAAGCTTTTTGCCTTCAAACCATTTTTTGTCGTAATTGATGGACACATAGCCGTAATCGACCGCCAAAGCCGAAGTCAGCCCGACCACGACGGGGGCGGATTCGGGTTGCGCCGCCGCCAAAATGCCCATTTCCCGCGCCTTGCCGATATTGGCGTTGTCCAAACCATACACCGCGTCGGCAATCGGGTTGGCGCGGCTCAAAATCAGCTTGTTGAGCATTTCGTTCGCGCCGCCCGCCTGAATAATCGACACTTTCGCATCGTTTGCCCGCTCGAAACGCGCAATCAGCCCTTTGGGCAGGCTGAACGACTTATGCACCGCCAGCCTGACTTCCGTCTGCGCCTGCAGGTATGCCGAAACCGCCAGCAGCGGCAGCAGCCAAATTTTCCGTTTCATTCCGAGTCCTCCTCTATTCGCTGTAAAATAACATTCTAACAAATTTTCACGGTTCAACATGCAAGAAAACCCGACCGTGTGGCTGTTCGACCTCGACAACACGCTGCACGATGCCGACGCAGGCATCTTCACGCTCATCAACCGCGCTATGACACGCTATATGACACGCCGCCTCAAACTCTCCGAATCCGCCGCGTCCGACCTGCGTCAAGACTATTGGCACCGCTACGGCGCAACGCTCGCCGGACTGCAAATCCACCATCCCGAAATCGACATCGCCGAATTTTTGCGCGAAAGCCATCCGATTGACGAGGTTTTGACCCGTCTGCACGGTATGCCGGAAACACAAAACACCCTGAGCCGCCTAAAAGGGCGCAAGGCGGTTTTTTCCAACGGCCCGTCGTTTTACGTCCGTGCCGTTGTCGGCGCACTCGGTTTGGAAAACCGTTTCGACGCGCTTTTCGGCACGGATGATTTCGGGCTGCTGTACAAACCCAATCCGCAAGCGTATCTCAATGTCTGCCGCCTGTTGGACGTACCGCCCGAATGCTGCATTATGGTGGACGACAGCGCGGACAACCTGCATCAGGCAAAAGCATTGGGCATGAAAACCGTCCGGTTCGGTGCAAAAGTGCACGACCTGCCCTTTATCGATGCTTCCGTAAGCGATATGGCGCAACTGGCTCGGTATGCAGAAACTTTGTCAGAACACCGCCAAACTCATTACAATACCCTCTAAACCCCGAAAATACGAAAGAAAAGCCATGCGTAAAACCTTCCTCTTCCTGACCGCTGCCGCCGCCCTTTTGTCGGGCTGCGCGTGGGAAACTTATCAAGACGGCAGCGGCAAAACCGCCGTCCGTCAAAAATATCCCGCCGGCACGCCCGTTTATTACCAAGACGGCAGCTATTCGAAAAATATGAACTACAACCAATACCGCCCCGAACGCCGCGCCGTGTTGCCCGACCAAGCCGGCAACAACGCCGACGAAGCGCATCGCCAACACTGGCAAAAACCAAAGTTTCAAAACCGATAAACCCGCCCGATGCCGTCTGAAGCCGCTTCAGACGGCATCGCACAGGAAAACGCTATGCCGCACAACACTTTAAACATCGTCATCCTCGCTGCCGGCAAAGGCACGCGCATGTATTCGCAAAAGCCCAAGGTTTTGCACGAAATCGGCAGCGAAACAATGCTCGGGCGTGTGATCGACACCGCCGCCGCGCTTAATCCGCAAAACATCTGCGTCGTCGTCGGCCACGGCAAAGAGCAAGTTTTAGACACCGTCAAACGCGATGTCGTCTGGGTCGAACAAACCGAACAGCTCGGCACCGGCCACGCCGTCAAAACCGCCCTGCCCCACCTTTCCGCCGAAGGCCGCACGCTGGTGTTGTACGGCGACGTCCCCCTGATTGACGTTGAAACCCTCAAAACCCTGCTCGAAGCCGCCGGCAACGAAGTCGGACTGCTGACCGACGTTCCCGCCGACCCGACAGGTTTGGGCCGCATCATCCGCGACAGCAACGGTAGCGTAACCGCCATTGTCGAAGAAAAAGACGCAAGTGCCGCCCAAAAAGCCGTGAAAGAAATCAATACCGGCATTTTGGTTCTGCCCAACGCCAAACTCGAAGCTTGGTTGAACAGCCTTTCCAGCAACAACGCCCAAGGCGAATATTATCTGACCGACCTCATCTCCAAAGCCGTTTCAGACGGCATCAAAGTTCATCCCGTCCAAGTGCGCGCCTCCTACCTCGCCGCCGGCGTGAACAACAAACGCCAGCTCGCCGAACTCGAGCGCATCTTCCAAACCGGACAAGCGCAAGAATTGCTCAAAGCAGGCGTTACTCTACGCGACCCGGCACGTTTCGATTTACGAGGCCGTCTGAAACACGGACAAGATGTCGTAATTGATGTGAACTGTATCTTTGAAGGCGAAATCGAGCTCGGCGACAACGTCGAAATCGGCGCAAACTGCGTCATCAAAAACGCCAAAATCGGCGCCAACACCAAAATCGCCCCCTTCTCCCACCTCGAAGACTGCGAAGTCGGCGAAAACAACCGAATCGGTCCATACGCCCGTTTGCGTCCGCAAGCCCGCCTTGCAGACGACGTACACGTCGGCAACTTCGTCGAAATCAAAAACGCCGCCATCGGCAAAGGCACCAAAGCCAACCACCTCACCTACATCGGCGACGCCGAAGTCGGCAGAAAAACCAACTTCGGCGCGGGTACGATTATTGCCAACTACGACGGCGTGAACAAACACAAAACCGTCATCGGCGACGAAGTCCGCATCGGTTCAAACTGCGTACTGGTTGCCCCTGTAACACTGGGCAACAAAGTAACCACCGGCGCAGGCAGCACGATTACCCGCAACGTCGAAGACAACAAACTCGCCCTCGCCCGCGCCCGCCAAACCGTCATCGAATGCTGGGTGCGGCCTGAAAAAAACAAACAATAAAGCTATGCCGTCTGAAGCCGGTTTCAGGCTTCAGACGGCATCCCAAAAACAAACATCCGATAAGGACGGCAAACTATGTCATTACCCCCTTGCCCGCAATGCGCCTCCGAATACACCTATGTTTCAACACACAGGACGACACATAAAGCACCGCCCTATGTGTTGCCCTGATTTGGAAGGGGTTACACCCCTCCCAAATAAATTCTGATTCTACCGCCCTAAAGGGCGGGGTTTCAACCGAAAAGGAAATACGATGAAGACGGCGGACAATACATCTGCCCCGAATGCGCCCACGAATGGAATGAAACCGAATCCGCCGCCGACCTTGCGGCTCAAGTGTGCGATGCCAACGGCGCAGTGCTGCAAAACGGCGATACCGTCATCCTCATCAAAGACCTCAAGGTAAAAGGCAGCTCGATGGTGATCAAACAAGGTACGAAGGTCAAAGGCATACGCCTGCAAGAAGGCGATCACAACATCGGCTGCAAAATCGACGGCAGCGCGATGAATTTAAAATCCGAATTCGTCAAAAAAGCCTGACCGTCCAAAACAAGAAACGCCGTCCGAACCCGTTTGGCAAGGTTCGGACGGCGTTTCTTATATGGAGGATTTATACGCCCAGCAGCCCTTGTCCCAAGAAGCCGCCTTTTTCCACGCCGGGCAGCACGAAGAAATAGCCGCCGCCGAAGGGGCTGATGTATTCTTCCAGCGGTTCGCCATTGAGGAGGTTTTGCACGAAGATGAATCCGTCGGCAAGGTTTGCCTGATAGCAGATGAACACCAGCCCGACATCAAGCTGTCCGCTTGAGGCGAGTCCGCGCGAATAGTTGTAGGCGCGGCGGAAGAGGCGGTGTTTTTTGAGGAATTCGGGATTGCGCGGATTCGCCAGGCGTATATGGCTGTCTTTGGGCGTGGTATTACCCTCGGGGTCTTTGGCAAAATCCGGTTGGTCGGCTTCTTTTTTGCCATCCATCGGCGCGCCGCTGTATTTTCGCCGCCCGAAAATGTCAGTTTGCTCTTGAAGCGGCGTCCTGTCCCAAAACTCGACAAAGTGGCGGATAAGGCGGACTGCCTGATAGCTGCCGTTTTTCGCCCACTCCGGTTCGTCGAGGCTGTTGGCGGCCACACCCGTCCATAAAACCTCGTCGGCGGTTTTGGGGTCGGAAACTTTGGGATTGCCTGTGCCGTCGCGGAAGCCCAACAGGTTGCGCGCCGCCATCGCGCCGGGTTCGGATTTGGGCTGCCACCCGTCGATACTCCAGCGGATAACGGCGGTTTGGGCGGTGTGTTTAATGATGTCGCGCAGGGCGGCTTGGCAGGTTTCGGGGGTGAAGGCGCAGATTTGCAGGCTCAAATCGCCGTCGCACCAGCTTTTTTGCAGCTTGTCGTTGGGGAAGTCGCGCATTTCCTGCAAATGAACCGGTTTTTTGTCTTTGAGTCCGAATCGTCCGTCAAACAGGCTGCTGCCCACCCCCACGGTAATAGTCAATCCGTCGGGGTTGAAGGCTTTGCCCAAAATGCCGCTACCGGCGGGCGGAAGTTTGTCGTCTCCGTCTTGGTATTCGCCGCCTTGGGTGAGAAACTCGATACGGGCGGTCAGCGTGCGGAACAGATTTTCCAGCTGCTTGGCACTTTGCGCGGTAACGTCGAAGGCGCACATAATAGAAAATGCCTGCTGCGGCGTAACGATGCCTGCCTGATGTTCGCCGTAGCAGGGATAAGCTTGGGGCGAGTGTTGGCTTTCAGCGGTGCGTTCGGCGGTTTCGCCCTGTTTTTTGCCGCCGAGATAACCTCCGATTGCGCCGACTGCTCCGGCTGCGATCGCAGTTTTAAAGAGAGTGCGCCTGGTCGGTTGTGTCGGGTTGTTCGTACTCATGTTTTATCCTTTGTTTAAACTCTGTATCCGATACAGCGGAACGCGGGGAACGGAAACCTCCGCCTTTTTCAATACCTTTCCGGTTTTGCAGATAAAATTTCAGACGGCATCTGTCGCCAAATGCCGTCTGAACGCTTAAGGCTTATTTCAAACCGAGTATGCCACGAAGTTGGGCAAGGTCTTCGGCAAGCGCGTTAATAGGGGCCTGTAACGCTTTGCGGTCGGCTTCGCTCAGCTTATCGTAGGTTTCAAAACCGTCTTTGGTCCGGTATTTCGCCAAAATTTCGTTGACCTGTTTGAAGTTGGTATCGGTTTTTTCCAACAAGGCTTTGTTTTTAGCCTCAATCAGCGGACGGAACAAATCGACGATTTTTTTAGATCCGTCCACATTGGCTTGGAAGTCGCTCAAATCGGTGTGGCTGTACCGGTCTTCTTCGCCGCTGATTTTACTGCCCGCTACTTCTTCAATCAGTTCGGACGCGCCGCCGACCACTTTGCCCGGAGGGAATGCCAATGCGTCGATTTCTTTTTGCAGGGCTTCGACATCGGTCATCAGTTTCGCTGCAATTTCCTTCACGCCGGATACGTCTTTTTCTACCCAAAGTGCGTGTTCGATACGGTGGAAGCCGGTAAACCCGGCATCTTTCGCGCCGTCTTTGAAGTCGTCTTCACGCGCATCGATGACAGGGTCGAGTTCGCTGAAAAGCTCGGCAATCGGTTCGATGCGTTCGTAATGGACGCGGGTGGCGGCAAACAGGGATTTGGCCTTTTCAATGTCGCCGGCTTTGACGGCTTCAGTAAAGGTTTTGGTTTTCGCCACCAGCTCTTTAACCTCGCCTTGAACGTAAGCTTTATAGTCGGCGAGCGGTTGGGACAGTTTTTCCAAATCCGCTTCGTTGGCAGTGCCTTTAAAGCCGCTGTCGGTAACCACCAGCTTGCCGCGCGGATTGGTCAAGAGGCCGCAGGTCATTTCGTATTCGCCCGGCAGCAGGGTTACAGTCATTTTATCGGAAAGTCCGGGGGCGATGTTTTCGCGCTCGTCCACCACCATCACGCCTTTCAGGATTTCCCATTCGAGCTTGCGGCCGCTGTTGTTTTTAATATTGAACACAACCTGTCCGCTCGGCACGGTCAGTTCCATCGGTTCGCAGGCATTGTCGTTGACGGCGATACTGACCGAACCGCCCTCGTTGGCGGTTTGCGCCTCACCGGACGCGGCCGGCGCAGCTTTCTCCGCCTCCGGCGGCTGGCACGCGGTCAAACCTAAGGCAAGCATCACGGACAATGCGGTCAAATTGAATTTTCTCATTTCAGCTCCTCTTTACGGGTTAAAGTTTCAGACGGCCTGCTGCCGCACAAAAACCAAGTCATGACGGGAATAAGGTACAGCAGCCAAACCAAGACCTCGCCCTGCGTCGGATGGTCGGTATAGCCGAAAAATCCGCCAAGCAGCACACCTAACGGACTGTCTTCGTGCAAATATTTTGATGAGTCGAACACAATGTCCTGAAGCGCGTTCCAAATGCCTGCTTCGTGCAGCGCACGCAGCGAACCAGCAAGCAGACCGGCGGCAACGATAATCAGAAACGCCCCCGTCCAACGGAAAAACTTCGCCAGATTCAGGCGCATCCCACCCTGATAAATCAACGCGCCAATCACGGCGGCAGCCAAAACCCCCGCTACCGCGCCGGCCGGCATCTGCCACGTCGGGCTCTGTTTGAATACGGCAAGCAGGAAAAAAACGCTCTCCAAACCTTCGCGCGCCACGGCAAGAAACGCCATACCGACCAAGGCCCATCCTTGACCGCTGCCACGGTTCAAAGCCGCCTGCACGGAATCCTGAAGCTGCTGCTTCATCGAACGCGCCGCCTTTTTCATCCATAAAATCATATAAGTCAGCATGGCAACGGCAACCAAACCGATGATGCCGACGACAAACTCCTGCTGCTTCTGGGGAATCTCGCCCGTTGCCGAATGGATTCCGTACCCCAGCCCCAAACACATCAAAGAAGCAAGAACAACCCCGAACCAGACTTTAGGCATCAGTTTCGAATGGCCGGACTGCTTCAGAAAACCTGCAACGATACCGACGATGAGCGCAGCTTCGATACCCTCGCGCAACATAATTAAAAAAGCAACCAGCATAATTATCAGTTTATAAGTAAATGGACAGCATATTATCAGGACATTTACATGACTTGTAAATAAGAATACAAACTATTTTCTTCTGTTTTTAGACCACCCCACCGCCGGAAAACTTCAGGGCTGTGTTAAAATCTCTTTTTTCAAACCTTTAAAAAATCAGTCACTTTAAAATCCGATTCAAGGATTTCAACGGCATTGCCCCATTATGAAAAAACACCTGTTTCAAACGGCGCTGTTTGGCATGGTTGCCGCCATTCTTGCCGCCTGTCAAAGCAAAAGCATCCAAACCCTCCCGATTCCCGATACATCCGTTATTCAAGGCCCCGACCGCCCTGCGGGTACCCCTTTTCCCGCCGGTACGGCAGTTTCGGGCGGAGGGGCGGTTTACACGGCGGTTCCTCACGACAGCCTGCCGCACTGGAGCGCGCAAAACTTTACCCAGAGCCTGCAGTCTTTCAAGCTCGGATGCTCAAGTTTGAAAAACCACCAAGGCTGGCAAGATGTGTGTGCACAAGCCTTTCAAACCCCTGTGCAACATTTGCCGGCAAAATACTTTTTTGAACGCTATTTCACCCCTTGGCAGGTTGCAGACAACGGAAGCCTTGCCGGCACGGTTACTGGCTATTACGAACCGGTACTGCAAGGGGATGACAGACGGACGGCCCAAGCCCGCTTCCCTATTTATGGTATTCCCAATGATTTTATTTCCGTCCCGCTGCCTGCAGGTTTGAGGAGCGGAAAAAACCTTGTCCGCATCAGGCAGACGGGAAAAAACAGCGGCACAATCGACAATGCCGGAGGCACGCATACCGCCGACCTCTCCCAATTCCCCATCACTGCGCGCACAACGGCAATCAAGGGCAGGTTTGAAGGAGGCCGCTTCCTCCCTTACCACACGCGAAACCAAATCAACGGCGGCGCGCTTGACGGCAAAGCCCCCATCCTCGGCTATGCCGAAGACCCCGTCGAACTTTTTTTCATGCACATACAAGGCTCGGGCCGTCTGAAAACCCCGTCCGGCAAATACATCCGCATCGGCTATGCCGACAAAAACGAGCATCCGTATGTTTCCATCGGAAAATACATGGCGGATAAGGGCTACCTCAAGCTCGGGCAGACCTCGATGCAGGGCATTAAGTCTTATATGCGGCAAAATCCGCAACGCCTCGCCGAAGTTTTGGGGCAAAACCCCAGCTATGTCTTTTTCCGCGAGCTTGCCGGAAGCAGCAATGACGGCCCCGTCGGCGCACTGGGCACTCCGTTGATGGGAGAATATGCCGGCGCAGTCGATCGGCACTACATTACCTTGGGTGCCCCCTTATTTGTCGCCACCGCCCACCCTGTTACCCGCAAAGCCCTCAACCGCCTGATTATGGCGCAGGATACCGGCAGCGCGATTAAAGGTGCGGTGCGCGTGGATTATTTCTGGGGTTACGGCGACGAAGCCGGCGAACTTGCCGGCAAACAGAAAACCACGGGATATGTCTGGCAGCTTCTGCCCAACGGTATGAAACCCGAATACCGCCCGTAAACCGGCCAAACAATGCCGTCTGAAGCCCATCACGGCCAATCGGGCGCATTAAGGCGAAGTTTTGCGATACCGCAGGCACAAGCCGGCCGGTCGGACAAAACGCCTTTTTTATTGGAGGAATGGATTTCCGCCCGAACAAAAATACCCTTTGCAAACGATCGGAATCGGACGGGTATTCAAACGCGTCCGAACAAAAAAAGGCGGACATTCCCGCCCGCCTGTACCGGTACAGAAACCGCACATCCGATTCGGCGGCGGCATCCTCCCGGTTATCCTCTGCTAAAGCAACAATGCCCGGGGTCTGCCGTTGCATTTGATTTCTTTTTCCAATTCGTCAAACTCGGCTTCAAACCGCCGTTTCAACTGCTCGATCGCCGCCTGACGCTGCTGATACGTTTGGTTTGACGGCAACGCATTTCGCGCGTCGAGGTATGCCTGTGCCGTTTGTCCGCACTTTTTCTGATGGGCGATGATTTTGTCCTTCATCGCCGCATCGGTTTTGACATACTGCCTGCGTTCGACATACAGCTCTTTCCCGTCGTCGGAAAGTTTGATCGGGATTTCCCCTATCCCCGTGTTTATCGAAAGCGCGCCGTCTTTTTCAGACAAAAGCATAGATTCTTCCTTACCTGTAACCACGTTGATTTTATTAAGGAAGTAATTGCCTTTTTCTTTTTTGACGACAATCATACCCTCTTTTTTGTCCGATTTTTCGCGCCAATAACCCTCGTAACTACCGGCATCCTTGCCGCAGCCCGCCAACACCGCCGCCACGCCGACGGCCAAAAGCATTTGTTTCATTTCCATACTCCGTTAACATTAAGACCGAGCGAGTATATTGTTTTTTTTTTTCAGCTTGTCAATATTGATTTGCAAAAACTATAAACTGGCGGCAGGCAATGCCGTCTGAACACCCTTCCCGGATAAACAGGGAAATCCCTCCTTTTTTTGAGCAAGCCCAAGCCTTCAGACGGCATTTTGCTGTTTTCCGACACTAGGCGGTTTATAATCCGAAGCGGAAGGTGTGGCACGGGAGCCGTCCGCGCCTGTTTTTTTTCAACCGGATACTAAGGAACAGTTATGTGCGGTATCGTCGGCGCCATCCGCGCCCATCACAACGTCGTCGATTTTTTGACCGACGGCCTCAAACGCCTCGAATACCGGGGTTATGACTCATCAGGCATTGCCGTCAATACCGACGGCAAAATCAAACGCGTGCGCCGCGTCGGACGCGTGCAGCTTATGGAGGACGCAGCACGCGAAAAAGGCATCAGCGGCAGCATCGGCATCGGGCATACGCGCTGGGCGACACACGGCGGCGTTACCGAGCCGAACGCCCACCCGCACATCAGCGGCGGTATGATTGCCGTCGTCCACAACGGCATCATCGAAAACTTTGAAAGCGAACGCAAACGTTTGGAAGGTTTGGGATACCGTTTTGAATCGCAAACGGATACCGAAGTCATCGCCCACAGCATCAATCACGAATACGCGCAAAACGGCGGCAGGCTGTTTGAAGCCGTGCAGGAAGCGGTCAAACGTTTCCACGGCGCATACGCCATCGCGGTTATTGCCCAAGACAAGCCTGATGAATTAGTTGTGGCGCGTATGGGCTGCCCGCTTTTGGTCGCTTTGGGCGACGATGAAACCTTTATCGCTTCGGACGTATCCGCCGTCATCGCCTTTACGCGCCGCGTGGCATACCTCGAAGACGGCGACATCGCACTGCTGGCTTCAGACGGCATCAAAAGGCTGACCGATAAAAGCGGCCTGCCTGCCGAACGCAAAGTCAAGGTATCCGAACTCTCGCTCGCCTCTTTGGAACTGGGGCCGTACAGCCACTTTATGCAAAAAGAAATCCACGAGCAACCCCGCGCGATTGCGGACACGGCGGAAGTTTTCCTCGACGGCGGCTTCATCCCCGAAAACTTCGGCAAAAACGCCAAAAGCGTGTTTGAAAGCATCCGCAGCGTCAAAATCCTTGCCTGCGGCACTTCCTATTACGCCGCGCTGACCGCCAAATATTGGTTGGAATCCATCGCCAAAATCCCGGCCGATGTCGAAATCGCCAGCGAATACCGATACCGCAGCGTGATTGCCGACCCCGACCAACTGGTCATTACCATTTCCCAATCCGGCGAAACGCTGGACACGATGGAGGCTTTGAAATACGCCAAATCTTTGGGACACCGCCACAGCCTCTCCATCTGCAACGTGATGGAATCCGCCCTGCCGCGCGAAAGCAGCCTCGTGCTTTATACCCGTGCCGGTGCGGAAATCGGCGTCGCCTCGACCAAGGCGTTTACCACGCAGCTGGTTGCGCTGTTCGGTTTGGCGGTAACGCTGGCGAAAGTGCGCGGTTTGGTATCCAAAGAAGACGAAGCGCGTTACACCGAAGAACTCCGCCAGCTTCCCGGCAGCGTGCAGCACGCTTTGAACCTCGAACCGCAAATTGCCGCTTGGGCGCAACAGTTTGCCAAGAAAACCAGCGCGCTGTTTTTAGGGCGCGGCATCCATTACCCGATTGCCCTCGAGGGTGCGTTGAAGCTGAAGGAAATCACCTACATCCACGCCGAAGCCTATCCTGCCGGCGAACTGAAGCACGGGCCGCTTGCCCTGGTGGACGAAAATATGCCCGTCGTCGTCATCGCGCCCAATGACAGCCTGCTGGACAAAGTCAAAGCCAATATGCAGGAAGTCGGCGCGCGCGGCGGCGAACTTTTCGTCTTTGCCGACCTCGACAGTAATTTTAATGCCACCGAAGGTGTGCACGTTATCCGCGCACCGCGCCATGTCGGAGAATTATCCCCCGTCGTGCATACCGTCCCCGTGCAGCTCCTCGCCTATCACACCGCCCTCGCGCGCGGCACGGATGTGGACAAGCCGCGCAATCTGGCGAAATCCGTAACCGTCGAATAAATCCCGCCGGTTGGCAAAAATGCCGTCTGAAGCCCGATTTTTCAGGCTTCAGACGGCATTTACGGTATAATTCCCCTTTACCATCTATCCCCAAAAGCATAAACCATGACACGCAAAATCCTCGTTACCTCTGCCCTGCCATATGCCAACGGCAGCATCCACCTCGGCCACATGGTCGAACACATCCAAACCGACGTTTGGGTACGCTTCCAAAAACTGCGCGGCCACGAATGCTACTACTGCTGCGCCGATGACACCCACGGCACGCCCGTGATGCTTGCCGCGCAAAAACAAGGCATCGCGCCTGAGGACATGATTGCCAAAGTGCGCGAAGAGCACCTCGCCGACTTTACTGGTTTCGGCATCGGCTACGACAATTATTACAGCACCCATTCCCCTGAAAACAAACAGTTTTCCCAAGACATTTACCGCGCGCTGAAAGCCAACGGCAAAATCGAAAGCCGCGTCATCGAGCAGCTTTTCGACCCTGAAAAGCAAATGTTCCTGCCCGACCGCTTCGTCAAAGGCGAATGCCCCAAATGCCACGCCCAAGACCAATACGGCGACAACTGCGAAGTCTGCGGCACGACCTATTCCCCGACCGAACTGATCAACCCGTATTCCGCCGTTTCCGGTGCCAAACCCGAATTACGCGAATCCGAACACTTCTTCTTCAAACTGGGCGAATGCGCCGACTTCCTCAAAGCATGGACTTCCGGCAACAACCCGCACGACGGCAAGCCCCATCTGCAACCAGAAGCCCTCAACAAAATGAAAGAATGGCTGGGCGAAGGCGAAGAAACCACGCTGTCCGACTGGGACATTTCACGTGACGCCCCGTATTTCGGTTTTGAAATCCCCGACGCGCCGGGCAAATACTTCTACGTCTGGCTGGACGCGCCCGTCGGCTACATGGCATCGTTTAAAAACCTGTGCGGCCGCATCGGCATCGATTTCGACGAATACTTCAAAGCCGGCAGCCAAACCGAGATGTACCACTTCATCGGCAAAGACATCCTCTATTTCCACGCCCTGTTTTGGCCTGCCATGCTACATTTCTCCGGCTACCGCGCCCCGACCGGCGTGTACGCACACGGCTTCCTAACCGTCGACGGACAAAAAATGTCCAAATCGCGCGGCACGTTTATTACCGCCAAATCCTATCTGGAACAAGGCCTAAACCCCGAGTGGATGCGCTACTACATCGCCGCCAAACTCAACAGCAAAATCGAAGACATCGATTTGAACCTGCAAGACTTTATCTCGCGCGTCAACAGCGACCTCGTCGGCAAATACGTCAACATCGCCGCCCGCGCATCAGGTTTCATCGCCAAACGCTTTGAAGGCCGTCTGAAAGACGTTTCAGGCAGCGCATTGTTGGCAAAACTGACTGCGCAAAGCGAAGCCATTGCCGAATGCTACGAAAGCCGCGAATACGCCCGCGCCCTGCGCGACATCATGGCTTTGGCTGATGCGGTGAACGAATACGTTGATGCCAACAAACCGTGGGAACTGGCGAAACAAGAAGGCCAAGACGAACGCCTGCACGAAGTATGCAGCGAGCTCATCAACGCCTTTACCATGCTGACCGCCTACCTTGCCCCCGTATTGCCGAAAGTGGCCGAAAACGCCGCCAAATTCCTGAATTTGGAAGCCATCACTTGGGCAAATACACGCAAAACCTTGGGCGAACACGCCATCAACAAATACGAACATTTAATGCAACGAGTGGAGCAAAAACAAGTGGACGATTTAATCGAAGCCAACAAACAAAGCATCGCCGCCGCAGCCGCGCCTGCCGCCGAAGAGAGCAAATACGAAAAAGTCGCCGAACAAGCGAGCTTTGACGACTTTATGAAAATCGACATGCGCGTCGCCAAAGTATTGAACTGCGAAGCCGTCGAGGGTAGCACCAAACTTTTGAAATTCGACCTCGATTTTGGTTTTGAAAAACGCATTATCTTCTCCGGCATCGCCGCGTCTTACCCGAACCCTGCCGAATTGAACGGCCGCATGGTCATTGCCGTCGCCAACTTCGCCCCGCGCAAAATGGCAAAATTCGGCGTATCTGAAGGCATGATTCTCTCCGCCGCCACGGCAGACGGGAAACTGAAGCTCTTGGATGTGGATACAGGCGCGCAACCGGGCGACAAAGTCGGTTAAGTAGAAATATCAAAAACAATGCCGTCTGAACCCTTTGGGCGTTCAGACGGCATTGTTTTTCGTCATCCCGACAAGCTCAAACCACGCGGTTTTGCGCCTCACCTTTCACAAAGGCGTGAATGTTCGCCAACAATATATCGAACAGCCTGTCCAACGCTTCACGGCTTGCCCACGCGGTATGTGGCGTAACAATCAGATTGGGAAGGCGGGTCTTCAACAGGGGATTGCCGCTCCTCGGCGGTTCCTCCGTCAAAACATCGACACCAGCCCCGCCAATCTGCCCGTATTTGAGTGCGGCAAGCAGCGCGTTTTCATCCACCAGCCCGCCGCGCCCGCAATTGATTAAAACCGCGCCGGGCTTCATCTGCCGCAATTCGTTTTCGCCTATCATATTTTCAGTTTGGGCGTTCAGCGGACAGTGCAGCGACAACACATCGGCAGTCCGTACCGCATCTTCAAAGGAAACATAGCCTTCACGCACAGCGGGCGCGTGTTTGTGTTCGGCAAACACCACCCTCATACCGAACGCCTGTGCATATCGGGCAAGCGTCCGTCCTATATTGCCGCGTCCGAAAACCGCCAGCGTTTTGCCGTTCAAATCCCGAATCGGCGCACCGTAATGGCAGAAAAACGGCGACTTTTCCCATAATCCTGCCGCGACATCACGCTGATAGGCAGGCAAATTCCGCATCAACGCAATCATCAGCATAAAGGCGTGTTCCGCAACCGATTCGTTTCCGTAGGCGCGGACATTGCATACCGCAACGCCCGCCGCCTCCGCCGCCCCAATATCGACATTGTTCACGCCGGTCGCACTGACGGCAATCAGCTCAAGCTGAGGATTATCCGCAATGATATCGGCAGAAATGACAACCTTATTGGTGATGACGATGTGCGCACCGCATACGCGTACCGCCGTTTCCGCGGCATCTGTCGTACCGTAAACCGCAAGCTCGTGTGGAAAATCGAAGTGAAAAGTCCGACCGGGCAAAGTATCCGCATCCAAAACAACGATCTTTTTATGATTCATAATTTCTATCCTTATTTGGAAAATGATTTATTTACACTAACATTAAATAGCAAATTTAAACCGCGCAACCTTATGATAATCTTTATCATTCCTCCGTCAATGTCCAATCCGGGAGAGGATGATGCTTAAGGGCATCGCCTTCGGCGGAGATTTGTGCGCCTTTGGCTTCGATGTTGCCTTCGGTGGCACGGATGCTGAGATGGCGGCCGGCTGTCAGCGAGCTGCCGACGGCTTCGGCGCTGCTGCCATCCTGCACCTGCGTGCTGCGGCTGCGGGCACAATCAGAGCCGAACCGAAACCGAGCAGCAGGCTGAAAGCCAGCGTGCCCAAATGCAAACGACAGCCTGAATGGGGTTTCGGGCTGCCTTTAATCTGCATTATGGAATCATGATTAGCCATACGGGTTTTCTGTTTTTTGCTTTTCTTCTTTAAACCATTGTTCAAAAATATTACCCGGTGTTAAATCATCTCTATGCGAGAAAAATTTTTCATATGAATAATTAGCGGATGCTTTCTGATTTACATTGTCATATATGAGTTTCAACTGAGTTGGAATTTCCTGATGATTCTCGGCAAAGACAGAGCATAGTTCCGAATAATCTTCCATTCCAAGATTAAGAAACTGCCATTGAATCTCTTTTGTATTAAAAGACTCCTTTCTCATAATTTTATTAACCACTTTAAAAAAAGCATCAAAAGACAATACGTTTCTTTCCCTTGCACCATATATATAGACAGCGGTAACCCCCTCTCCTGAAAATTCAAGTGCCAAGCTAAGCATACGTTTTTGTATTTCTGATATCTTATCTTCAAATTTCATTTTTACTTTCCTGTGTTGTAAATCTTTTCAACTTTTTTAATGCCATCAATTTCATATTGAATAACAAAATGATCTGGCCTTAAACTATTTCCCTTGTATTGTGTATCAACATTTACCGTTACGCGTTTCTTTTCCATTAATGCATTTGCCCATTCATTTTCTAGAATTTTATAATTGCTTAAATTAACTCCGCTAAGCTGGGATACCAGATTATCCAACTTTGGAGACCCGCCAAATCTATCTCCCGCCAAATGACCAGCATGATCACCACTGAGTTTTCCCGGAGTATTAGGGTTATGATGAAGCCTGTCGGAAAACCCTGACTTTTGCCGCACTGCATTTCAGCACCGCTTTCAGTGTAACCTATGTACTGACGGGCAGTATAGGCGTATCGGGAGCGGTCGCGCTGGTCGAGCCCCTAATCAACACCGTCGTTTTCTATTTCCATGAAAAAGCATGGAACCTTTACGAAAAAAATAAAACAGTCCAACAAACACAGCCATTTCAGCTGCACCGGTGCGGATGACGCGCTGGCGGCATTTGACTTCGCCGGACGGTATGTTACCCTTGCCGTTTTGACCAACAAGCAACGAAAGGACAAATATGGGCAGCCTGATTATTGAAGATTTGCAGGAAGGCTTCGGAAAAGAGGCGGTAAAGGGTAAAGAAATCACCGTCCACTACACCGGCTGGCTGGAAGACGGCACCAAATTCGACTCCAGCCTCGACCGCCGCCAGCCGCTGACCATCACGCTCGGCGTCGGACAAGTTATCAAAGGTTGGGACGAAGGCTTCGGCGGCATGAAGGAAGGTGGCAAACGCAAGCTGACCATCCCTTCGGAAATGGGTTACGGCGCACATGGTGCCGGCGGTGTGATTCCCCCGCATGCCACTTTGATATTTGAAGTCGAGCTGTTGAAAGTGTACGAATAAAGCTGCCTGACCCATGCCGTCTGAAACACAAACAAATCGTTTCAGACGGCATTTTGTTTTAAATAAAACATCCGTATTGGCAAATACTATTGAAAAACATAGCCTGTTTTTCCGGTTTTATCGTATCATTCCCTAACTTACCCCATTGATAAGGAAGCGGTTTATGCTGCAAAGAACTTTGGCGAAATCCATCAGCGTTACCGGAGTCGGCCTGCATTCCGGCGAACGGGTCGCACTGACCCTGCATCCCGCACCTGAAAACAGCGGGATTTCATTCCGCCGCACGGATTTGGACGGCGAGATGGGTGAACAAATCAAGCTGACCCCTTATTTAATCAACGATACCCGCCTTTCCTCCACCATCGTTACCGACAAAGGCGTGCGCGTCGGCACAATCGAACACATTATGTCCGCGCTGTCCGCCTACGGTATCGACAATGCGCTGATTGAGCTGAACGCGCCCGAAATCCCGATTATGGACGGCTCCAGCCTGCCGTTTATTTACCTTTTGCAAGATGCGGGCGTAGTCGATCAAAAGGCGCAAAAGCGTTTTTTGAAAATCCTCAAGCCTGTCGAAATCAAAGAAGCGGGCAAATGGGTACGATTTACGCCGTACGACGGCTTTAAGGTAACGCTGACCATCGAATTCGACCATCCGGTTTTCAACCGCAGCTCTCCCACTTTTGAAATCGATTTTGCAGGTAAATCCTACATCGATGAAATCGCACGCGCGCGCACCTTCGGCTTTATGCACGAAGTGGAAATGATGCGCGCCCACAATCTGGGATTGGGCGGCAATCTGAACAACGCCATCGTGATTGACGACACGGATGTTCTGAATCCTGAAGGCTTGCGCTATCCCGATGAGTTTGTGCGCCATAAAATCCTTGATGCCATCGGCGATTTGTATATCGTCGGACACCCGATTGTCGGCGCGTTTGAAGGCTACAAATCGGGACACGCCATCAACAACGCACTCTTGCGCGCGGTTTTAGCAGACGAAACGGCTTACGAATGGGTGGAATTTTCCGACAGCGATGATTTGCCCGACGCATTTCACGAGCTGAACATCAGAAATTGTGGATAACGCCCCATTCTCCAAACAAATGCCGTCTGAATCGATAAAATACCCGCTTCAGACGGCATTTTTATATACGTATCCCATCCGAAACTTTATAGTGGATTAACAAAAATCAGGACAAGGCGACGAAGCCGCAGACAGTACAA